>CAZJWN010000007.1:0-21855 GCA_964550105.1 uncultured Gammaproteobacteria bacterium | reverse complement strand
AAATATTCGCCTTCAATTTTTAGCAAACGTGACAAAATATGCACCAAAACATTATGTACATATTGGTCTGATTGCCGATTGGAAAAGTGGTGAGCCAAAAGTACTTGAGCCCGAAAAATCAGATTCGTGGCTTTGGTATGATCTAGACAACTTGCCCAGTCCAATTTTTGAAACGTGTAGGTTATCCTTCCAAAGCTACAGGTCTGGAGAAAACTATTTGGATATTGTGAGTAAATAAATAGATATGAAATCAATTCGTTATAAACCAAGTGGTGTAAAACTACCCCTCATCGGCCACCGCATAAAAGCTGGTTTTCCCTCACCCGCTGATGATTTCATTGAAAAACACTTGAGTCTTGATGAGCTGCTTATTTCCCATCCGATTGCCACCTTTTTTATCGAAGCATCAGGTACAAGCATGACAGGGGCTGGCATATATCCAGGAGACATCCTCATCGTTGACAAATCTCGGCATCCAGTAGATAAAGATATTGTAATCGCGGTGATTGATAACGAGCTGACGGTCAAACGACTGATATGGATACCACCGGCGATGCCAGAGCTCCATGCTGAAAATCCTTCATTTCCTCCGATTGTCCTCAAAAGCGAGCAAGAGCTCACCATCTGGGGTGTCGTCACCAGCGTCATCCATAGGTATAAGAAATAATATACTTTCGCCTGTACTGAACAAACAGTAACTGCTCTTTTGACTTCTATCTTTTTTCTTGTATCGTGTACCGATGTACGCACTCGTTGACTGTAACAATTTTTATGCCTCTTGTGAGCGGCTTTTCCAGCCAAAGCTAGAGGGAAAACCGGTGATTGTACTATCGAATAACGACGGGTGCGTCGTGGCGCGAAGCAACGAAGCCAAGGCTCTGGGCATCCTCATGGGACAGCCACTCTTTGAGTGCAAGCAAATCGTGCAGGACAATAAGGTTCATGTCTTTTCCTCCAATTTTCCTTTGTATGGTGATGTTTCACGAAGAGTGATGGCGACGCTTGCGGATGTTGTTCCCACAATCCAGATATATTCTATCGATGAAGCATTTCTTGCTGTTGATCACTGGACTGATCGGACAGCCCAAGCACAAAAACTCAGAACCAAGGTCAAGCAAGATGTGGGGATCCCCGTCTCCATCGGTATTGCTCAAACGAAAACACTTGCCAAACTTGCGAATCACTATGCGAAAAAACACCAACGTGAAACACATGGCGTGATGGACCTATCTACCCTCAGTAAATCTGAGCTGACAAGTTTGCTACAAAATATTCCTGTCGAGGAGATCTGGGGGGTAGGTCGTGAATCAGCTCGCAAACTATATATCAAACGTGTCAAGACTGTCTTCGACTTTATGGGTAAAGATGCGGAATGGATCAAAGAACTGTTGCATGAGCCAGGTGTAGCTACGTGGCTCGAGCTACATGGGACCATGATGTATGACCTCGATACAGCTCCTCATCAGCAAAAGTCTGTGATGTCTACCCGATCATTTGGTCGTCCAGTACAGGAGATAAGAGAGCTCAGTGAAGCGCTTTCGACCTATACGGCTCGCGCTGCAGAAAAGTTGCGCGGGCAAAAACTCAACACTCGTGAGTTGACGATTTTCATCCGGACAAATCGCTTCAGCAAGACCCAGCCACAGTATCATATTTCGCAGCATATCTCCCTCCTGCAGCCAACTAATCTTACGAATGTTCTCATTAAGGAAGTCCAGGATCTGCTGAAAAAAGTGTATAAAAAAGGGTATCTGTACAAAAAGGCTGGAGTGATCTTTTATGGACTTACTCCCGAATCTGACCTACAGTCGGGTCTTTTCGTATCACCCGACCATACTGTGAAGGGTGCTGCAACGATGCGAGCTATAGACACCATCCGCCACAAAATAGGGGAGAAGTATATTCACTTTGCTGCCGAAGGGATCAAAAAAGAGTGGTCTGTCCGCAGTGAGCTGCGGACCCCACGGTATACGACTAGTTGGAATGAGCTCAAAAAGGCTAGTTGAAGGTTCAAGGAGTGGAATATTGATGGTAAAGTTTAGGGGATACTTCGATTTGAATCCAGTCCTATGCTGCGGTATAATAGAGTCTTGTATGACCCCACTTCCAAAACGAAAATTTTCGACTATGCGCTCCGGTAAGCGCAAGGCTTCACGCCGAACATTGCTCCCTGCTATGGTCATCTGTAAGCATTGTCAGAAAGAACGTCTTCCACATATCGTCTGCCGAGCCTGTGGCAAGATGTAATCCTAGGCTACATGAATGTATTGTTGAATTGCTTCATTGCTCTATTGCTTGTGATCTAAAAATGTTGTGTGTTCCGTGGTATATGCTTCATGTTTCATGGTTTATAGTTCATAGTTTATAGTTTGAGGTTCATTTTCCCCAGCAAATCCCTTATAATCATCTCCATGTCACACACTGACTCGGACGTTCAGCAACATATCGATCCACGCCATCTTCGACGTATCACGCTCGTACAACAAGTGTACGCCCATATGTTCGGACCAGAGCGTCGTGATAAGCTATCTGATAAACAGATCGAGGAAGAGATCGCCATCATCATCAAGCAGCTAGATACTATCGATGCACAAATCAAAAGGTTTGCCCCCAAGTATCCACTAGATCAGGTGGCCAAGGCCGACCTGGCCATCCTGCGCGTAGCTGTCTACGAGCTCACCATCAAAAAAACAGAGCCTACCAAAGTCATCATCAACGAAGCGGTTGAGTTGGCTAAAGAGATGGGAAGTGAGCGTGCGTTTGCCTTTGTGAATGCAGTTTTGGGAGCAATCGTGCAAGAAAAACTGAGTGAATAATTGACAATGGATAACTGACAGTTGATAATTGAAAATGAGCAATAAAGAATTGAAAGGGTGCTGTATGATGATTTTTGCTGAATCTCTGTTTGAGCGATAGCGAGTTAGATGAAGGAAAAAATCATCATACAGCATCAGAACGAGTCAAGCCCAATTGGGTCCTCTCGACAGGCTCAAAGTGACTGTGTCGGGAATTGCAATCAATTTTGGTTTGTATTTAGTGTTTGGAACTTGGTATTTGTAATTTGGAATTTTACCCGTATGTCTACGTATCAACCACTTTTTGACCTGATTGATATCACACTGACTGATGAGACTATGCTGCAGAATGTGTTTATCCATAGGTCTTATCTCAACGAGCACAAACAATACCACCTCCCCTCCAATGAGAAACTAGAGTTTTTGGGCGACAGCGTGCTTTCACTCATCACCTCAATATATCTATACAAAAATTACCCAAAGCTAGTCGAGGGTGAATATACCGATATCAAGGCCTCGATCGTCCGCATGGAAAGTCTTGCTGAGGTCTCCGCGAGACTGGGTCTGGGCGTCTATTTGCAGCTGTCAAAGGGCGAGGAAGCGAATCAAGGCAGAAAAAATACGAACATTCTGGCTGATTGCTTCGAGGCACTGATTGCTGCAATCTTTCTCGAAAAGGGGTTTGACACTGCGTATCAGTTCGTAACAAAGCACTTGTTTGCCTCAAAACTCGACCATATAGTCACCCACAAACTGTACTTATCACCCAAGAGTCATCTCCAGGAGGTGGCTCAAGATATGTTCAAAGTACTCCCGACATATGACATAGTGAGCCAAGAAGGTCCCGAACACAGTAAGACTTTTGTGGTCAAAGTCAGCATCCAGGACCAAGAGTATGGTCAAGGGCAAGGCAGATCCAAGAAGCAGGCAGAGGAAGCCGCGGCAAAGATCGCACTAGAAAAAATCCAGTCCAAATGATATACTAGGGGATCACAGAGGCGTGAATCTGAATGATTTCGCACCTGTATTAGTTGTATCTCTTATCTTTATGGCAGCCACTATCCGTCTCATGCGCTTTGGAAAAAAAGGTCAGCCCTTTTATCGTATCGTCGTGTTGGACAAAGCCGCGAAAAGTAATGGTAAATATATCGAGGAAATAGGCACCTACAATCCCCTTACCAAACCCTCGACCGTAACTCTAAAGAAAGAACGCTACGATTATTGGAAAAAAGTTGGCGCTCAGATCTCGACTGGAGTCAACTATCTCAAACTTGACGAAAAAAAGTGATTGCGTCAAATACACCTGTTCTCTTCTCACTATGGTGCTTCTGCAGCTCGATCAAAATGGTGCCTTTGTATCGTACTCTGTATCGATAGCGGCATCCTGTGGTGATAGCTGATCGGTATATCGGGGTAGGAGATCCTGGATATCTATCAGCTTGTTCTTCAATAAACTCGTGAAACTCACCAACCCAGCTGACCCTTTCGGGGTCGGGGCAGTATGGAACATGAGCGTCATATCAGCAGTTACTTCGTCGCCCACATAGGTGACTATGCAAGATTCCATCGTGACAAATCGCCCACTTGAAAACATATACGTCTGAAGTAATCTATCAAAATCTTCCCTGTTTCCAGATACCTTCACTGTGACGCTATTGATCGGCCCCTCGATATCTGATGGGCTTGGAGGTGTAAAGGTGTCAATATACATATTTGCTTGGGTCATCATATTCACCACTGCATCACCGAGACTGAAAGCATCCTCCGTTTCGGGAATCAGGTTCGATAAAACGGTGGTGAAATAATCACGTTCAGTTTCAGTGAGCGACTGTGACTGGGCTATCGTCTGGCGGATCGACTCAGCGGTCGAAAGATCCTCGAGAGCCTGTGTCCGTTGACCCCAGGTGAGGTAGGTAGAATATACCTGAAAAGCAAATACCGTACAAAATACAAAAGCCATAGTCGGATAGATCATCCGTGTGACAAAAAAATGTACTTTTTGGTGGAGTACGAATCTTTGGAGTTTATCGTTCATAAAAATTCACCATTTATAGTCATTTGCGCCTCTGATGAGTCTTTTGACTCAATCACGTTGAACGTCAGGTCGCTGACGGTCATGAGCTTGATCTGACGCTGGAAGTCTGCTTGCTCTACCTCAGCGACAAAAGACTTCATATCTGATTTGGATGCGAAGGTGAGCGTCGCGGTGAATATGCCTTTCGTGTCGAACGTGAGAGAGGTGACGACCTTTGGAGTAGCGATGAGATCCATAAGCTCGGTGAGTCTATTTTGCTTTGTGCGAAAATCAATGTCAGTTTTCTCAGCCGCGATGATGGTTTTGAGTCGAGAGCTGATGATACTGAGCTTTTTTTGGTTCGCGATGCGCTGGGTGTATTGGTTTTGAGTCTCGATGGTCTGCTGACGGAGGGATTCGATATCTGCATTGAGTCTATATTGGAGTGCGTAGACCAAAAAGGTTAGGACAGACATGGCGGCGCACAGCCATATACAGATATGTACGATTTTTTTCATCCGGTACTTTGCATCTGCTTGCTTCGCAACTACAGGGACGAAAAAATTGATTCTTTTTGTGATGCTCATAGATACGTTGCCGAAACTGCAGCAGCAAACCCCGTGATTTCTGACGAAAATACTTTCATCACTGGGTTGGGCGCGTAAATCGTTTTCAACGGGAGTGGCTCGACATGATACTTCGACAGTTCTGATAGTATCCGTGCAAAATCGGTGATATACGAGGTGTAGTTGATCGTAAAAATATGTGATACAGGTAGGTTGTATTTGTGATTGTATACATCGACGATTCGCCCTACTTCACTCGCCAGCTCTCGCAGCGAAGTGATGATCGCACCGACAACCTCAGCCCGTCTTTGACCCGGATGGAGGAGTAGTTCGAGTGCCTCAGGCTCACTGATATTGAGATTAGTCATGATTTCACGTTGGATGATATTGAAGCCCACCTTGCATGAACGGTTGAACACCAAGGCTTTGGATACATTGTCTACTACATAGATTGAGCTCCCGGAATAGCCGAGATTCAGCACGCAGTAGCCTTCGGTCAGATCTCGCGACTTCATCACCTCTGACAGGAGTCGTCCAACAGCACTCACCTCTGTTTCGAGACGATTGGGCTCAAAGCCAGCAAGCTCGATGGTTTTGTAGATACCATCGACTGTTTTTTTGGGTGCTGCGACGATGAGGATCGATAGCTTGTTGTTTTTAGTATCTTGTTTCAGTATTTCCAGATCAAGATAGGTATCTTCTACTTTCATCGGGATGAACTCATCTGCCTGATATTTGATAGCCGAGATCAGATCTGCCTCAGACAGTATCGGCATCTCCACAATCTGTGCATACGCGACTGCATCGGGGATGATGACATTGGCTTGGCGTGATCCGATTTTGAGATCGGTTGCGAGACTATGGATGATCTGCGCCTGCTTTTGTTGCATCGCCTCAGAATCAACAGCGGAAAAATATGCTGTTGCAGTAGCTATCGTACCGAGTGACTGCAGAAATACGATACCCTCGTCATATCGCGCGTCTGCTATACGCGTTGTGTGTTCGTCGATTTCGATCGCAAATGGGAGTGAACTCATACAGATACATCATACTGTATCAAGCGTAAAAGATACATATGACAACGAAAAGTATGCCAATCTCCAGTTCGTAATCTACAAATAATAGATACTAATTAGTATGTATACGTCGTATTTATCGGTACAGAAAATATCTGATTGGGGCCTTCTTGCCACTCTACGAGAATCGCAGCTTGTATCGGCAACGCAGTGTCTGAGTTGGTGAAGGTGACCGTCCGCCGAAATATCTTCGGCCGCCCATTTGGAGTAGCAGAAGTGATCCCGTCATATCCACAATTGGAGGCGGTCACTGCAGTCATGACTCCGTTCAGTGTCGAATCGAGGTTGATAGTGCCATTTGCACAGTATGTGGTAGTAGTAGCTGTTCCGGTGTTGGTAGCTTTGTTGTAAAAATCTGTCCAGCCCAGCTCCTTTTGCACACGGAGCCACTCAGCAAACTCTTCAGCATAACGAGTTGCATAGATTTTGTAATATCCTGACCGGGACTGGCGGATCGTCGCCACTCGATAGCTCACCATCGAAACAAGTAAAAATCCAGAAATCGTGATGAAAATCAGAACCTCAAAGAGACTAAACCCACGCATCTGAGATAGCTTTGAGTGTTGCAACATAGATTAATTACATACATTGGCGGGCATAGCGGCACAGAGTACTGGTCTTTGAACGATACTTCCCGTGTCGCATACTTGTATACAGGTATTGTATGGAGTTCTATCTGATGTGGTGACTTGCAGTTTTGCGTTTGTAATTGTTGTTCCCTTGCGAGTAAAGCTTGCTATGGTCGCAGACGAGACATCAATCGCAGACGAGACATCGAATCTGCTTACAGTACTAATTACCGACATTTGACCAGTGATTGGCGTAGGCGTTGAGAGGCCTCCCAAATCAATAGGTGAAAAAGTTGGATAACATATGTGTTTGTACTCGAGTGAGTTGCTGTCTCTGAGCCTGACCTCAATCCGATAGAGGGACTCTGTTGTGAGACGACAAATATCACTCTCTCCTGAGTTGGCTTTTGCACGAGCGAGAGTGAGAAAGTTGATGGCTGATTCGACATCTGCCTGGTGTATCTTTTGTGATGTTTGACCAGTAAAGCGATTGAGTGTAACTCCGATGAGTATGGAGATGATTGAGAGCACGACAAGTATCTCAATGATACTAAAACCTTCTTTAGATCTGGAGGATGAGTCTATAAAGTCCATAAAGTCGTAAAGACACTCATTATCAACACCAGCTGTTCACAGTAAATATTTTCTGTTGTACGATCATCTCTCACCCAATGGCCCAACACAATAGTTACAATTGACGGTAGTACCGCCACTACGGTAACAACTCATGCTGGGTACACCCGTACATGCTGTTGGTGTTCTTGCGGTTTCTAGATATGTGGCGAGCGTGTAGTCGCGACAATACGTATTGATAAATCCGCAGGGGCTGCCATCAGACTGAACGGAAGTGTAGTAATAGTTTCTTCTATGTCCGGGGTCTATCGGTACTTTCAAGTATGATGCAACTTGAGCTTGGTCCAAGTGGGGTGGGAGTCCACCTGAAGTAGTAGAAGTTGGATACGCTGCATTTGCATCGTTGCTCCGATAGAGTTCGAGTGCACTTCTGATCTGATCGAGATCTACTTTACGCCGCGCATCTCGACCTTGTCTCACTGCATTGGTATAAGCAGCACCACCCATAGTGACGATGAGTCCGATGATCACCATCACGATCATGATTTCAATCATAGTGAAGGCCTTCGAGTGACTGTGTGCCGATCTCATATCTATTCATCATAGCAAAATACCTCTGATAGTCTACTGCTACTGTCTAGTCTCGCCCGCTCTTGAGCTTGCATCCGATGACTGATTTTGATATCGTGAGAGCATGTTGTCGCCAAAGGTTTTTTTATCACTTTTGATTGATAAGGGTTACATCCAGCCCGACGCTGCCGAAAAGCTCGAGTTGGAGGCTCTCCAATCAGGTAAAGAGATTGAGGAGATCGTCAACAACTACAATCTCGCCCCGCGCAACATAGTATTGGAAGCCAAATCAAAATGCATGAATGTGCCCTACATCGAGATAGTCGGCGCAGCGATCAATCCCCAAGCACTCGATATCATCAACAAAGCCACTGCACTCAGATATACCATCATGCCATTCAACGTGGATGAACATGAAAAAACCCTCTCGGTGGCTACGGCAGATCCACTCAATCTAGGTCTACAAAATTTCATTGAGCAAAAAACTGGGTATCACGTCCTGTTTCATCTCGCCTATCTCGATGATATCCAAAAGGTCATATCTGTCGCGTATAACCAGACATTTGCCCCCGAGGTGTCACGTGCGGTAGAGGATAACAAAGAGCTTACCAACAAAAATGCCCCAACAGCAGAGACCCAGCGTCAGACCAAAACCGTAGAAAACTCTCCCATCACCAAGATAGTAGATACGATCATGCAATATGCCTCTCAAAGTCGAGCTTCGGACGTCCACATCGAGCCGCAGGATGGGCAGACCCGAGTGAGATATCGTATCGATGGTATTTTGCAGGAAAAGCTCGTGCTGCCCGTCAGTCTCCATGAGTCACTCGTATCCCGACTCAAGATCATGGCTGGACTCAAGCTCGATGAGCGACGCATCCCCCAAGACGGGCGATTTGATTTCAAATACGATAGCACTGAGGTCGATGTGCGTGTGTCTACTTTGCCGATCGTCAACGGAGAAAAGATAGTGATGCGTCTACTGAAAAAATCTGGCGGCCTTCCCACGTTGTCTGAGCTGGGGATGCAGGGAAGCAGTCTGAAACTACTTGAAAAAGCAATCACCAATCCACACGGTATCATCCTAGTCACTGGACCGACCGGATCGGGAAAAACTACCACGCTTTATTCGGTGCTCACCATACTCAATACTTCCACCACAAACATAGTCACACTCGAAGACCCGGTTGAATATCAAATCAACGGTATCAACCAAGTCCAGGTGAACAACCAAGCCGGGCTCACCTTTGCCGCTGGACTCCGATCGTTTCTCCGACAGGACCCAAACATCATCCTCGTAGGCGAAATCCGTGATGGAGAAACCACCAGTCTCGCTGTCCAGGCGGCACTGACTGGACATCTCGTTTTGTCGACACTCCATACCAATGACGCCGCTACGGCCATCCCTCGTCTCATAGACTTGGGAGCTGAGCCATTTTTGCTGACTTCATCATTGCTCGCAATCGTGGGTCAACGCATCGCCCGGCAGGTTTGCAAGGCGTGTAGTATCACCTACAAGCCCGCCGAAGAACTCCTGCATGATATATCTACAGCCGTGTACGGAGATGCACATGCTCTGGACACTCGTGAGGTGATGCTGAGTAAAGGTGCAGGGTGTGAGCAGTGCAATCGGACTGGGTACTATGGCCGTATTGGTCTTTTTGAAGTGCTCATGGTCACTCCCGAGATCAATAAGCTCATCCTCAAGCATGCATCAGCCGCAGACATCAACACTCAAGCGACCAAAGAAGGCATGGTGTCGATGAGACAGGATGGCTATATGAAGGTACTTGCAGGACTGACGACACCAGAGGAAGTCATGCGATTGACACAACTATAATAAATAATTAATAATTTAAAATTGATGATTAAAAATTGAAATTTATTTGGAACTTGGTATTTGAGATTTGTTTAGTATTTAGCGTTTAGTATTTTGATTTTAGTATTTCGCCTATGTCACTCATCCACGATTTGCTCAAAATCGCCATCGATCGAAATGCCTCAGACCTCCATCTGGTAGCAGGGTATCCTCCGTCGCTCAGAATCAGTAGGGATATGCACCTGTTGACCGCATATCCAGCACTCAACCGCTCAGAGCTTGGTGCCCTCCTGCTTCCTTTGCTGACTGAGACACAACAGAAGCGTCTCGGGGCTGATCTTGAGTTGGATTGTGGTATCCAGCTGGATGCTGCCAACAGATTCAGGGCTAACTTTTATTATCAGCAGGGGAGTCTCGCGGCTACTTTCCGTCATGTCTCAAGTCACATCAGATCGATCGAAGAGCTCAAGTTGCCCAGTATTTTTCATTCATTTGTCAATCATCATCAAGGTCTCATTTTGTTCACAGGCCCGACAGGTGAAGGAAAATCGACTACACTGGCCGCGCTCATCCAAGAAATCAACGACACCTCGCCAAAACATATCATCACGATAGAGGATCCCATCGAGTATATATTTCCCAAATCACGAGGCCTCGTCAGTCAGCGTGAGCTCTCACTCGATACGTTGTCATGGGCCAATGCTTTGCGAGCTGCCCTCCGCCAGGACCCAGACGTGATCTTGCTTGGTGAGATGCGAGATTTCGAAACTATCTCTGCTGCACTCACTGCGGCAGAGACTGGTCATCTCGTCTTTGCGACACTCCACACAGGATCTACCTCTGAGGCGATCAGCCGTATCGTGGATGTGTTCCCCCCACACCAGCAATCACAAATACGTACGCAACTCGCTTCTGTTCTCCAGGTCGTCGTGGCACAGAGGCTACTGCAGACCACTATCGCAAGTCAACCGCTCATACCATGTGTGGAGGTATTGCAAAATACCCCTGCCATAGGATCGATGATCCGTGAAGGTAAGACATTTATGATTGATAGCTCACTCGAAACAGGAGATGAGTTTGGGATGATACTGTTTGAAAAATATCTGGCAAAGCTCGTCCGTGAGGGTATCATCTCCAAAGACTCAGCATTTGCCTATGCCAACAAACCTCAGATACTGAGTAAATACCTAGGCAAGTAGGTTTGAGTCTATCCAATACATATGAAGTTTACTTACAAAGCCTTACTCAACAACGAGATCAAAAAGGGTACTGTGGAGGCCTACTCAGAAAAGGAAGTGACGGAATTTCTGCGAAATTCTGGATTCTTTCCCATCGAAATCGTCAGATCTGGTGATTTTTCGAGTCGGATCGCCCCAGGGATATTCAATGCTCTGAACGAGTCTGACATCATCCACTTTACACGTGAGATGTCTATCATGCTCAACGCAGGCATGACGATCAGCTCGAGCATGGACATACTCATGCAGCAGACCAACAAACCTGCCATGCGAGACTTGCTCAATGAGATCGATGTCAAGATCAGATCAGGTAGTTCGTTTTCGGCAGTATTGGCGCAATATCCTCGCTATTTTCCTCGTATATACGTCTCGCTCATCAAGGCAGGCGAGGCGTCTGGCAAACTCATGGAGATACTTCTCAAGCTTGCAGATGATATGGAAAAGCAGCGTGAGTTTGTCTCCCGAGTCCGGGGTGCGTTGACCTACCCTGCTTTGATCATCGTCGGCGTGATAGGCGTCATCTTTGTACTTGTGACTTTTGTCGTGCCTCAGCTACTTGGACTCTACAAAGATTTGAATATACAGTTGCCTTTCACCACACAGCTTCTCGTCACTGCGTCTGACATCATGTCAGTGTGGTGGCCGGTCATCATAGTGGGCGTAATCATCGCAACTGTAGCAGCGAGAAGATACCTGAATACCGAGAAGGGGCGATTCTGGCGCTATACCACGTTGATGTCTCTCCCGATCGTAGGCAACGTCGTCAAGATGTCCTCCCTCGTCTCCATCACCCGCACCTTGTCGCTGCTCATCAGCTCAGGCGTGCTCGTCCTGGAGAGTATCGGTATCGTCAAGGATGCGACTGACAATATCGTCTATCAGCGGGCGCTTGATCGCGTCTACTATAGTATCCAGAAAGGTCTCACCATATCTTTTTCGTTGGAAAAAGAATCATCATTTCCCCCTATCCTCGTCCAGATGACAGCTGTCGGTGAGCGTACTGGTAAAATCGATGAGATTTTGCGCAAAATGTCCGACTACTTCGAAGCGGAGTCCAACGTAGCCATCAAGTCGATGATGACGGCGATTGAGCCGCTCATCCTCGTTGTGCTCGGGGGGATCGTCCTTTTCATCGTCATGGCCGTCATCACTCCTATCTACTCACTGACGGGCTCAATCGGCGCACAGTAAAAATAGTTGATAATGTATAGTAGATAATTGACAACGTAGAACGAATTGCTGGAGTGCGTTTTCGCACTTGAAGATTGAAATTTGACACTTATTTGGAGCTTGGTATCTGAAACTTGGAATTTATCTTTTTGTTTAGTTTTTAGTGTTTAGGGTTTAGTATTTGAGTTTCCGTGCGTCTCCCTCTTGACACTGGGCGAAAAAAGTGGAATACTGAACATATACATATATGAAAAAATACTCTCGTGGATTTACCTTGTTTGAGATATTGATCGTCGTTGTTATCATCGGATTGCTCGCGGTCGGTCTGATTGCGGCGATAGATCCGATTGAATCGATCAGGAAGTCAAGTGATGCAACCGCTCAGGTTAATGCGCAAAATCTTCAGAATGCGTTTGGACTGTATTTTGCGCGAGAAGGTGTGATGCCATGGGGCACAAGCCCTTGTCCAGCTACTGCTCCAGCAGGTGCACCTGTGGTGAACGCAGACGGTACAACGAATCCATGTATTACTCTTTTAATTTCATCTGGAGATCTTAAAAAATCTTATATTTCCTCAATCGGGACAATTGGCAAGAGATTGTTCTTTACTGGAAGCACTGCCGCAACTTATGAAACCAGACTTAGCGTTTGCTTTTCACCACAGTCGAGGGACTTTAGAACGAAACAAACTAATTCTGGCACCAAGTCCCCAGCAGATGACTATACTGCACTGCCACCCGTCCAAACATATTGGTGTACCTTTTAATTCAACAAAGTTCACATCCTCCGAGCTGTATGCTCGGAGTTTTTTATTGCATAGCAGGCTCATCAGTAGTGTTTAGTTCTACCTTATCAGCTCACTCAGTAGTATCTATAAGCCCTCTAATCTCAGCGAGACTGAGATCTGTAGGCGCAAGCTTCTGGGCCTGAGCGATCGATGTGTCGACTAGTTCATGATAGCGTGCGATCTGCGCTTCATCAGTCGCGATACTACTGAGATAGATCCCGAGCTTGGCACGATCACGCCAATACACCGGATTGGATGGGCTTCGTGACAGCGCACGCGTCTGCAAAAGGAGCGCAAGTCGCTCCAGACTCTCAACATCATCATAGGTGATCGTGATTTCTTCGTTCATCTGACTGGCTAGAGTGCTCGCTGCTTGTGCTGCTACGAGGGCGAACCTGTTTTCATACAGGTGTTCTGCCCGGTATCGGTATGCCCGCTGATATGACGAGAGTGACTCGAGATATTGGCCAGATTGTGATTCGGAGAGTGCGCGGGCATAGTAGATATCAGCGACGATATAGTGCAGCCAATATTGATATGCACTGAGCGTGGCCAGACCTACGAGTACGAGTGATATCACAGCTGCGAGGATGGATCTTCCCGTCCAGCGTGACAAATGCTGACGTGATGCACTCACCAGCGTATCGAGTCTCGCAAATGAGTCTGTCAGTAGGAGCACGAGCAAAAGCTGGGTATTGGAGGTCGAAAAGCCCAAGAAATTCGCAACATGCAGCGCAACCATCGCCGCAGTGAGTGCGTATCTCTTTTTTTGATATGAGATATAGAGAGCGCTCCCTATCAGGAGTATGTAGCCGGAGAATCCAACTACACCGCTGGACGCTAGGATATTGAGAAATTCATTGTGGGCTTTGTTGTATATGAAATCTTTTTCCGTCGTCAGGTTGTGCCGGGCAGGACGTGTCAGCGGGTACGCATAGGCAAATGTCTCTGGCCCTGTCCCAAGCAGAGGATACCGCGCAAATAGCTTGATGGCTCCCTCCCATACAATCAAGCGGATTGATCCAGAGTGAGTGATGGAGCCGGGCGATATGCGCACCAGTGATCGGACATACCATCCACCAATCCCGATACAGATGGCTACGATGATTGTTGCGATGCTGAGAAACACTCGTTTTGATAGTTTCGATGATAGATATCTTGCGAGGAGCAAGGCAGCCCCTATGAGAAGCCCGAGCTGAGCTGATCGTGAGCCGGTGAACCACAGTCCTAGACTTAAAAATATGGACATGCCATACATCACGTACCTTTTCCACTGCTGGGTCACCTGCTGAGCCAAGCCATATGCAGCCAAGACCAAGACTGCAAAGTACGTCCCGAGCCAATTGGGTTGGCCCAAAGTCGAAAACATACGCTCATGTGGTCGAAAATCATCGGTCCAGCAGGAGATCGTCCACTCCCCACGAAACACATAGCAAGATAAATCAAAATTGAGCAGCCTACCAGGAAGCCCCCATATAAGTACCATACATCCAGTGAGAAGAGCTATGAACCAGAGCAACTTGAGATTTTGACGATCAAATATTTGTATCCCGATATAGATGAGTGCTGCATACATGACCGTCGAGAGCAGTCCTCCGTTGTACCGGCCATAGTACCCGAACACCGATGTATACCAGTCAATCGAAAAAAACGTTGCAAGACCCTGAGTTAAAACCCACAAAAATAGGAGATATCCGACAATGCGATAACGAGGCATCCAGACGCGCAGTGCAACACCAACTAGATATGCTGCGATGATCCCTGTAGTGAAGACGTAGACAGTCAACATCTTGGGTATTTCAAACATCTCACTGGTCTGAGTCGACATGATCAGCGGGACGATGACAAACAAACAAGAGTAGAGTCCGATGATGAGACGCTTGAGCCACATACGTAGTGCAGAGTATAGCAAAGGACATGGCTACGAGCAGAAGAAGCTGCAAGCGGTATAAACCATGGTTCCTGATTGTCATCAGGAAATCAATCATACACGTTGACTCCCTGAACTCGGTTCAGGGTCCATGAACTAGATAACACATGGTTCCTGATCGTCATCAGGAAATCAATTGTATGTTATTGACTCCTCGGACGTGCTTGCCCCACTCTGCGGGGATCCGGGGCCCATGAATGAACACCGACATGGTTCCTGAGCTCCTCCTTCGCCCCACAGAGTGGGACTAATAAGGCTACGGAAGGACAAGTAAACTCAGGAAGTTTAAGTTTCTGCTGAGAAAATCAAGGTATCTAAATCAATAAATCAGTAATATTTGAATCCCTGAATTTATTTCAGGGTCCAAATCATGGTGAAATAGTCACACTAGGAGTGAGATTGATGGTTGGCACTACTGGAGTGGCTGTCGGCGGAGGAGCCGATGTCGGTGGCACGGCAGTAGCTGAGGGAGGCGGCGATGTCGGTGCGGGGGTATTTGTCGGCTGTGGCTTGAAGTCAGAGGTTTCTTGAGGGATCTTGTATATATTGTCAGATTGCTCTTTGATCCATGCCTCGATGCCCTCTTGCCAGCGGTTTTTCCCATCAGTGCTGACGGGATCGGACTCGCTCAAGACGATGAAGTCGCGCTCATCATACTGGCCAGCTCCGATCTCATACTCATTTGCTTTTTTCTCAGACTGATTTTTGGATATTTTGATTTTTTGGTATCCAGAAGCGATTTCTTTCGGTGCGGTATCTGCGAGAAAGTATTCAGAACGCTTTTTATCATCATCTTTCACTTTTCCTCCTAGGCGGCTATCTACCTCTGTTGCTTCAACACCATCTGGTTTGGCGACGATCCCATCGGGATACGTTTTCAACGCAAACTTCATGATCTGGTTCCAGATGGGTGAGGCTCCCGTGATACCTGAGGCGATCTTTTGATTCATCGGCGTGTTGTCGTTGTTGCCGACCCATGTCACGATGATGATGCCATTGGTGAATCCGGCAGTCCAGTTGTCTCGCTTGTCGTTGGTAGTACCTGTTTTGACGGCAACAGTTTTATTGGGGATATTGAGTAGCGAGCCCGTACCAAATGCATCCTGGCGTGCATTGTTGTCAGAGAGGATGTGACTCACTATGAAAGCAGTCTCGGGTGAGAGCACGCGGTCTACCTCGATCTCAGGCCTGCGATAGAGTACTTTGCCTGTTGCGTCGGTGATCTCTGAGATAGCAGAGGAGTCGACCCGTGTGCCGCCGCGCGCAAGGACACTATACGCTTGTGCCAGCTCCATCATCGTGACATCTCCGCCGCCGAGAGCCACTGATAGACCTATCCGACTAAGGTTATTTTTTGTTGGAGCAAGATTGTATATACCAAACTTTTCCATCTGGGTCATGAAGTCATTGACACCGTACTGCGCCATCAGCTTCACCATCGGGATATTCAGCGAGTTACCGAGTGCGAATCTGATCTGTACGGGACCTCGAAATTTACCATCATAGTTCACTGGTTCATAATCTGCCTGATTGACTACGGGAAATGCCGTCTTGGCATCGATGATCACCGATGAAGCGGTGATGATCTTTTTTTCTAGAGCAGCAGCCACCAGGAGTGGCTTGAGTGTTGATCCTGGCTGGCGAAGAGCAGTGTCATCGGCTACGACGTTGAACTTCCCATATTCATCGTTGTTGAAATCATAGCTCCCGACCATAGCTCGGACTTCTCCTGTTTTGGTATCGAGCGCTACTGCGGCTCCATTTCCCACGTTATAGTCTTCTAGTTTTTTGACTTCATCAGATACTATTTCCTCTGATTTTTTTTGAAGCGCGAGATCGAGGGTGGTTTTGATCCGTACGCCCTTTTTGACCGCGGCAGGTCCAAGCAGTTCTTCTGCTTGATTCTGGACATAAAACACAAAGTGAGGAGCTGTATAGGTCACTTTTTCTCTTTTGCAGGTGTAGGTATCGAACTGCTTGAGTGCAAGTTCATACACTTCTTTTTTGATGTAGTCATCCTCATACATCCGGCGTAATACATCTTTCGTGCGTGATTTCCACGCATTTGGTCGACCGATATAGGGTGAGAAGATAGATGGATTTTGTGGGAGTCCGGCCAATATCGCAGACTCAAGGAGCGTCAAATCACTTGGTTTTTTATCGAAATATGCCTTCGAGGCTGCTCCTATACCCTCAATAGTTCCCCCATAGGGTGCGATATTCAGATATTCTGCAAGTATCTCTTCTTTGGTCAGCTTTTGTTCGATGCGTACTGCGAGGACTACTTCTTTGAGTTTGCGGGTGGCAGTGCGTGATGAATCTAGATATGTTTGCTTGATGAGCTGCTGGGTGAGCGTCGATCCGCCGACGACTCGTCCCCGTCGGAAAATATAGTTGTAGGGGATACGGAATATAGTCAAAGGATCAAATCCACCATGACGATAAAAATCTTTGTCTTCGACGGCAATCGTGGCCTGCTTCAGTACAGCGGGGATGTCTTCTTGCTTTATATAAATTCGTTGCTTGTCTGAGTACAGCTGGTGGATGATCGTCCCATCTTTATCATAGATGATCGTCGAGTCAGCACGAGCGAGTGAAAGCTTGTCGGGCTCAGGGAGATCTTTGGTGATATACCAAAATGATCCAAAACCCAATAGAAAGAGTATCAGCCCTCCAGAGATCAAAATACGGATCAGATACTTTTTGTATTTTTTGCTGAGAGTGATGTGTTTTCGCCTGCTATAAAAAGGAGAACGTGACATACGTATATTGATTCAAAACCTCACATAGTATACAATATTCAGATGGCAAAAAACAAACACAAGGTCGTCAAAAAACTGTGGAAATTCATACTGATTTTGGTGATTTTGATTCTACTCGCTTCTTCTCTGGCGCCCTATTTCGGGTGATCATCCTGATCTTGATATATACCCATGGAGTTTGGCGGTATAATCACGTGCATGAAACTATCAGATCCCATCAGCAGCATCCCAAAAACTCATTCGACTACGCTGGGGAAGCTACGGAGTATCGGTATACACACGGTAGGTGACCTGATTCAATATTTTCCTACACGGTATGTGGATTATTCGCACTGTGCACATGTAGACACACTGCAACCAGGAGACGTGGCCACTATTCGTGGTGAAATCATAGAATCAAAAAATACGTATGCGAGGAGGCTCACGATCCAGACAGTCATCATCGACGATGGAACAGGCAAAATAAAACTAAACTGGTTCAATCAACCCTATATCATCAGGATGTGTGTGGTCGGATTGACTCTCGCAGTAGCTGGTGAAGTGATGAAAAAAGGCGCACAACTCACTATGCAGCCTGATGAGTACGAAATCATGAAAGACGAGACAGAAAGTCGACATACGGGCGCTATCATCCCCATCTATCCACAACGCAAGGGGCTGTCGACGAGACTTCTGCGCGAGAAAATCTCGTATATCGTCAATCGAGTTGATATAACTGAAATAGAGGAGTGGCTTCCTGCTGATATCGTCAGTAGAAACAGATTACTCTCCTATCCTGAAACTATTGCAAAGATTCACCATCCGTTGAATGGAGAAGATGCTCAGATCGCGCGTCAGCGCATATCATTTGATGAGCTATTTCTCATGCATGTGTCCAATGCGCTCGTGCGCAAGCAGTGGCACGCACAAAAGGTCACTCATCCACTGGTGTATACAGCCACACTCAGAGCGAAAGTAGATGAATTCATTTCACACCTTCCCTTTACGCTGACCACGTCGCAACAAGTCGCTTGGAAGCAGATACTCGATGACCTACAGAAGACCTATCCGATGAATCGCTTTCTCCAGGGAGATGTTGGATCAGGTAAAACAGTTGTCGCTGCTCTGGCAAGCTACATGAGCATTTTAAATAACAAAAGCGTTTTGATCATGTGTCCGACCGAAGTCCTCGCCAATCAGCACTTTGCAATATTTGAGAAATTGTTTCGACATGACTCATCTGTTTGTCTCCAACTGATGACTGGGTCAAAAAGACATAGCACTGTGACTTCCAAAAAGACCTCATTATCAACTATCAATTATCAACTATCAATTACGATTGGTACCCACGCTCTTTTATCCAAGACACGATCGTTTGCTGATGTCGGTCTCATCATCATCGATGAACAGCATCGCTTTGGAGTAGCCCAAAGAGCTCTGATCAAAGAAAAAGGTGGGAACACACATCTGCTGACCATGACTGCAACTCCGATACCACGTACTGTTGCGCTCACGCTTTTTGGTGATCTTGATATGTCTGTGCTCACTGATATGCCCATAGGTAGACTCCCCGTCAAAACCTATGTTGCACCGCCAGAGAAGCGAACTGGTGCATATGAATGGATCAGAAAGCAGATCAAAGAGACGAAGTGTCAGGTATTTGTCATCTGTCCACGGATCGAAGAAGCAGAAGATGAGGGGACTTCTCGAAGTGACAATACAGAGTCGGTGGTCTCTATGCGCGCGGCCATCGCCGAGGCCGCGCGCCTCAAATCAGAAATCTTTCCTGACTTGCGTGTCGCTCTCATTCATGGCAAACTCAAGAGCAAAGAGAAGGATGAGATCATGCATGATTTCAAGGATCACAAATATGACATACTTGTTTCGACTACCGTCATCGAGGTAGGTATCGATATACCCAATGCTTCAATCATCGTGATCGAAGGAGCTGAGCGATTTGGCTTGGCCCAGCTTCATCAGCTGCGTGGGCGTGTTGGTCGGAGCGATGTGCAATCGTATTGCGTACTGTTTACGAGCGATGGAGTCCCGACATCCACCAGACTCGACTTTTTTGCCAAGACGAGAAATGGTATGGAGCTCGCTGAGTTTGACTTCCGCCTTCGGGGTCCTGGCAATATTTACGGCATCGAGCAGCATGGTGAGTCGCCACTCAAAGTAGCCAATCTGTTTGATTATGAACTAGTCTCAAAGACTAAGAGCGAAGCAGAATTGGTAGTCAGTACAGGGATAAACGACAAGATCATGAGTAGACTCGATGGTACCCGAAACCAAAAAATAGCTAAAGACTAGGTAAGAAGATGTAGTAACATCCATCCACGAATACTTTATCGGGGTTGATGCTGCGTAGTGATACTATCAGTGTGCGATGATCAAATTCCGAAACTCTGTCGGTATCGTGTAGTTGTCTATAGGTGTGCCGCTTTCATTCAGTGTGAGTACAACATCATCAGCAAATGATTGGAGTTGGGCGTTGCCACCACCGGAATCGAGATACCACGCATTCTCATTTCCCTGTACATATGGATTCGTATGATAGACCTGGGTTTCGCGCAATCCTCCTCGAGTGATATCGATATTGATCTCGGGACAGCCATCTTCGGTACACCATGGATGTAGGTAGCCATTATAGCTCACGGCATATGTTGCGGTGTTCACAGGCGTATTCAAAGTATAGAGCGTAGCTACATTGGTAAAGTTTTCATTATCGATATTTAGACTGATTGGGATAGTGAGACCAGTACCTAGACCATTTTTGCCCGCATTTGCGACAAAAGATATGGTGATCTGTTGGCCAAGCGTTTGCGAGCAACCCACAAAGTTCACGAAGCTTGGTTCAAAATCATCAGGTGGTGAGTCGCACCCAGTGATAGTCGCTGAGTTGTAATATGAATTATCAAGAACATTGTTTCCAAAACTTACATTTACATAATTTGAGTTTGCCTTTGGCGAGTAATATGTCATCGTCACCGTGACATTCGCATCATTTGTCGAGAGTGTATTTTGACTCAATACAGGTGTCGGGGTCGGCGTGTTTGTGGGTGTTGGCGTAGCGGTGGGGGCTGCTAGACCCACTGGGACATTGACCTGTCCATAGTTGTTCATCCCCCAGCAATAGAGTTGGTTGGTAGATTGTATGCCACATGAGGTGTAGCTTCCTGTGTCTATCTTTATCGCATTTGTCAAAGCAACAGGAATATTGTTCTCTCCGTTGATATTCAATCCCCAACAATACGATTGACCTCCTGATTGGATTCCACAGCTATGAGATCCTCCTGCGCTGATACCAATCGCATTGGTGAGCTGACCTGGCACAGTGGCTTGACCACTATTATTCATACCCCAACAATACGCTGTTCCACCAGACTGTATGGCACATATGTGATACGCTCCCACACTGATGGCTATGGCATTGGTGAGACCGCCTGGGATACTCAGCTGACTTTGTCCGTTATATCCCCAACAATATGGTGTCCCTCCAGATTGGATAGCACACGTGTTGTACCACCCAGCACTGATGGCTACGGCGTTCGTCAATCCACCAGGGATACCAGATCTCTTGCTATAGTCATCACCACCCCAACAGTATGCCTGACCCCCAGATTGGATAGCACACGTATGGTCAACACCTGCAGTGATTGCGATAGCATTGGTCACTTGTGCAGGGACAGTAGTCTGGCCAGCGGTGTTGAGTCCCCAACAATATACAGTACCTCCTGATTGGATGGCGCAAGTATGTGATTGACCTACTGCCACACCAACGGCGTTAGTTACTTGACCCGGAATATTAGTCTGACCGTCTGTATTTCGACCCCAACAATACAGGACTCCATTGGAACTGATTGCACATGCGTGTTGTCCACCATCAGTGCCCAGACCAATGTCGACATATGCGGTATACCATGATGGTGATTGAGTGGGTGACGGCGAAGGAGTGACAGTCGCAGTCGGTGACGGTGCGGGTGCTTTGATCTGGAGGACTTCAGCTG
>CAZJWN010000006.1:0-22739 GCA_964550105.1 uncultured Gammaproteobacteria bacterium | reverse complement strand
CTCGTTGCCAGAGGCACTTTAGAAGGTTTAGGAGAACTATGTGTATCAGACATATAGTAAGTAGTATACCAAGAGAGAATGTAATTACTGCAACTGTAATCAACTCAATAATTGGCTTCCTTGACTGCCTAAACTGATGTTGTATAATACTACAGGATATATTACGGTGGCGAAAAAGCTTTGCTGCAATGTAAATATCTGAACTTTTATATTACGCGACAGATAAAACAGGATGATGGCTTGTGATGAGTATATTGCACATATATTTATCGCAGGCCATTCACCTGCAAGAAGGAGGACTGTGAAGAGGCCAAATGCCCTTGAATTTCTGATGGTGGCCATAGCCTTTTTGGCTTTGGCCGTAGCCCTTTCCAAATGCACAACAGTTGGGTGAGCATTTGGAGGATATGCGCGGCAGATTTGCCAACGTTCGTCTCCAGTCTGTCGCGTATATCCTCATCTTGAGCATTAACAAAATGATCAGAATGAGGATATCAGCAGAGATTGCGACGTCACTGCGCTCCTCGCAATGACAATACAGAAGATCACACACGTCATTTCTTCCGGAGGAAGGCGGGGACTTCGAAGGGGTCTTCGTCAAGATTCACATCTTGATCAAGTGGAGTCGTAGATGACGTGATCTGAGCCACGCCTTTGGCGAGGTTTGACTGCTCGATTTGACTCGATGCATCTACTTGCTTGAACGAGCTGAGCATGCTCGAGTCACGCTTGAGATCATTGCGCATCTTATACATAGATGAGTTATCATCGAACTTCGTCGCGATCAAGGTCACCTTGACATGTCCTTGGAGCTCTGGTCTGACGGTTGCGCCAAAGATGATGTCTGCATCACCATCGACTGTCTGATTCACGAGATTGGCTGCTTCATCGACCTCAAGCATAGTCATATCTGTACCGCCTGAGATATTGATCAGAACTCCTTTGGCACCATTGATCGTCGAATCAAGGAGCGGTGAGGTCATTGCCTCTTGAACAGCCTTGACTGCCATACCTTCACCTGTTGCGACACCAATACCCATAAGTGCAGTACCCGCATGTGTCATGATCGTCCGCACATCCGCAAAGTCGACGTTGATGAGTCCCGGCTCAGTGATCAGCTCTGCGATGCCACGTACTCCATGATGGAGCACGCTATTGATCTTGCGAAACGCTTCAAGTATAGAGGTCTTATGGTCTACGATTTGCAATACACGCTGATTTGGGACGACAATCAGGGTGTCTACTTGCTCTTTGAGCTCATCTATCCCGACTTTGGCAGCTGTCATACGCTTGCTTCCTTCAAAAAGAAATGGCTTAGTCACCACAGCAACAGTTAGCGCTCCACACTCACGCGCAACTTTAGCGACGATCGGGGATGCTCCGGTTCCTGTCCCGCCACCCATGCCAGCAGTGATAAAGACGAGATCCGCACCGGTGATTTCCTCTTTGAGTTTGTCAATTGATTCATTTGCAGCTTTGTTTCCCGTCACCGGATCACTCCCACTCCCGAGACCGCGAGTGAGCACATCACCGATCTGGACTTTGATCTGTGCTTTATTGTGAAGAAGTGCTTGCACATCGGTATTGATAGCGATGAACTCTACACCAGATATGCCACCCTGGGCGATCATGTCTTCGATAGCGTTACAACCACCTCCACCTACTCCAATGACCTTAATGTTCGCGACTTGTCCTGTGTTTGGCTTGATAAACATAGTAACTGCTTGTTGAAAAATAAACTATGAACTATGAAACATAAACTTGGAAATATTTTATATTTTATAGTTCATGGTTCATATCTACCCTTATGGTAAAAACTGATGAAAGAACGCTTTGATTTTTTTGGCTATTCCGCCCATTTGCATAGAACCTGCCCCACCCATCAGCTTGGATATGCTACGCGAATCCCCACGACTGCGTGTAGCCGATAGTTGATCATCTTTTGCATCGTGAGTGAGGAGACCGAGAGCACATGCGTATCGCGGATCCATGAGATCGCCACTCACTCCACTCAGCTTCATATTGATCTTGCCGATACGTACGGGCATGCGCAATATCTGCTTTGCGACATCAAGCAGACCGATCGTATTCGCTCCGCCTCCAACAAACACCACACCAGCTGGAAGTGATTTGAGCAGATGATTTTTATCCAGTTCAGAGTGGACGAACTCTACTATCTCCTCGAGTCGAGCAGTGATAATATTTTCATACACACTCTTGGCTGTATAGTCAGACGCTTCTCCTTGAGCAAGATAGGATGAAATATCAGGCAACTCGAGCGCCTTGCGCCCATCTGAGGGGATGTACTGCTTTGATAGATAGATTTTCAATTCCTCTGCGACCTCAAGTGGGAGGCGTAGTCCGATGGCAAGATCGCTCGTGATGTGTTTTGCACCGATCGGAACAGACAGAGTTTGGTGGAGTGCACCTTCGATATACACGCACATGTCGATCTTGCCCGCCCCTAAATCAACCAAACAAACCCCGAGATCCTTTTCAGACTCCGTCAAGACAGATGCAGATGAGGCAACAGCAGAAAACACAAACGCATCATTTTGCACATCTACTGTCTCCAGAACACGATCGAGATTGCGTAGATTGGTCGATGAAGCAGTGATGATGTGACAGTCAACTTCGAGACGAACACCATTCATGCCGATGGGGCTCCTGATTTCTGCCTGACCATCGACGGTGTATTGCTTCGGTGAGACGAGTAACACTTGGCGGTTGGTCGGTAATGAAACTGCCTTGGCAGCCTCGATCACCCGCTCAATATCATCTGTTGATATATCACCCTTGGGATCAGCAATCGCTACGATACCATGTGAGTTCAACGAAGCGATATGGGGACCGCCCACGCTCACAATCACCGAAGTTGCCGCAACACCTGCCATCCGCTCTGTTTTTTCGAGACAATCCTCGATACATGACGTCACCAGATCAATATCCACCACTATCCCTTTTTTCACACCTCGTGAGGGGACTGTCATATGGCCAAGCACCTTGTATTGTGCGAGTGCCGGATCGTACATAGCTAGAATTGACGTGATGTTTGAGGTTCCGATGTCGATAGAAGTGATAGTAGCTGGATGCGCCATGTATACACTATAGATAGAATGATGCTGAAAATCAAATACAACTTTGGGATACGTCACCGCTCAGTGATCACACGGTCAAACCGGAAGTCTACCTTTTTATATTGATCTGTTCCCCGCGTCAGCACCCTCATAAACTCATCGAGTGTAGCTATCTGTCTAGAGATATCTGATTTATTGCTGAAGATGAGGTATGTTCCCTTCCAATTCACCTCAATTCGAGCAGTATCATCGATGGTGATTGAGAAATCGGTATACCCATACTTCAACAGCAAACTTGCAATCTGTGCCGATACTTTCATATCAGAATACGGTATTTGTATGCCTACCGCATAGTCTGTGCTCACAAGTTTTTGGTAATAATACAATGTGGGCACACGCTCGATCTGTTCAAAAGTAATCCTTATCACTTTTGCGTTACTATCGAGCAAAATATATTGATTTTCATGTATTTTGATTATCAGCACCGGCTGCGAGGACTCGGCTTCGATACTCAATGTTTGTGGAAATAGTTTGAGCACCTTGATCCTTGATCTGTCAGGATTTGCTTTACTGAGGAGATTTTCTATATCACCCGTAGACTTGAGGATCATACTTTGACCGATCAGATCTGCCATTCCCTTGAGCGGGATAGTCTTCTCTGTGTTCTTGGTAACAACTATTTTTTGAATCGTAAAATAGCTATACCCGAAAAATGTTAACGACGACATGATCGTCGATACAAGTATGTACAAAGGAACTTTGCCAACCACCGATAAGCTGCGTGCAAATATTTTTGACACTACCGTAGGAAATCCACGTATCAAATAAAACGGGTTGAAAACGCGCTTACGGGTTTGGCTTTTTGCTGTTTTCAAGTACTCTGCCAATTTTTGCTCACGAGAAGACAATGCTTTGGACGATAAAGTGCGCCGCGTCTGGAACATAGAGATGCTGTAGTGTAGGATATTTTGCTGCATATTTCGAGCGATTATCATAAACACGCATGATGGTTTCGAGTAACTTGGGAGAACCACTGGACTGATCGCATATTTCAGCTACCCCCGCATCTACCAGCATCTGGGCATGCTTCTGCTGCTCATCAAAGGCAGACCAAGGAAGCGGTATCAAAACAGATGGTTTCTGTGTTGCTATAAGCTCAAAGAAGGTGTTCGCACCTGATCTACTGACTACAAGAGCCGATCTCGCAAGGACAGATCCCCACATGTCTGATGGGAGATGACTCATCGGTATATATGACTCCCGATCATCAGCCGGAAGTTCAAGTTTTGCTTGACATGAGCGTTCTACATCACCATATGATTGTATATTGCCTGTTTGGTGGACCACGGTGAATATCTTTACCAGCTTTGAAAGGAGTGGGAATATCAGCATGTTGATAGAGTGAGATCCTAGATTGCCACCCGTTATGAGTAAAATGGGCTTATGGGTTGGGAGGAGCATGGGCGTGTCAGAAGATGGGTGACAGATCTGTGAACGGATAGGGTTTCCGGTAAAAACATACTTCGATTTGTCCAGGTTTTGTTTTGGGAATGAGAGGAATACCTTTTGAGCAAAGAGTGCGATGATTCTATTTGCAGTACCCATCACTGCAGTTTGCTCATGAGTGAATATGGGCACACTCTGCAAACGAGCAGCACATACAAATGGGAGAGCGATGTAACCGCCAAACGAGAGTAGAGCATCTGGACGATGAGCACTCAAGATATTGAATGCAGTCATGCACGATGTGAGGAAAGTGACCAGTCCTCGCCACCCTCTATCGAAGGCAACTGGAATATACGTTACTTTGCGTTTCTGAACCTCATCGAACTCATACGAGTGGCTTGATTCGTTTTGGTTGACATATTTTCTGCCAGCAAAAATCAGATCGACATCTTTATGTGTACGTTGGTACTCATCTATGACTGCAAGCGCAGGAGTTGGATGTCCGCCGGTGATGAGAAGTGTGTGGCGCTTCATGTTTTATATTTCGCAAATACTGAGTGTCTGCTGACGCTGATCACGATACCAACCAGGATATATGAAATAAGCAGATTTGTCCCCCCGTTTGAGATGAAGGGCAAAGGTACCCCCGTCAATGGTGCGAGTCGAGTCATGGCTGCGAGATTGAGTATGGACTGTGCTCCAAAAAATATCAGTACACCAGAGGACAGCATGAATCCGTATCTATCTTTGGTCTGAACAATTACACGGTAGAGGTAGTACAAAAAGAGAGCATACAATGCAATCAAGCCAAGCGCACCAACAAATCCCATCTCCTCAACAAAGATGGCAAAAATACTGTCAGTATGTGCTTCGGGCAAAAATAAATTCTTTTGCTTTGATGCGCCGAAACCGAGTCCAAGTAGGCCACCATTTTGTAGCGCTATCGCAATCTGTCTCACGTGATATCCTATACCCAGTGGGTCAAGCTGTGAGTCAAACAATACACGGAGACGATGTAGTCGATACGATGCTGACTGTGCAGTCACCACAGCGACAAGTCCAAAAAGAGGGATCACCCACAAGAGTTGCTTGATTTGAATACCGGCAACGAAATACATAGCCAAGGAGACACAGATGATGATGATGGCTGTTCCCATATCAGGCTGCAACATCACCAAAGCTGCAAGTACAAAAAGAAGTGCTATAAAAGCTATGATCCGCTGCTTCTCACGCTGACGAAACCATGCAGACAAATACAAAATCACCGATAGCTTGGCGAACTCTGCTGGTTGAAAACCAAGAGGTCCTAGATCGATCCATCTTCGTGCACCATTGATCTTTGATCCAATGCCGGGAATAAGCACTGCAACAAGGGTGATGATGCTGAATATGATCGAGGGAAGTGCCAATGCGCTCAGTCGTCTGTAGGATATCCTGCTTACCACCAGCATACTCGTAATACCCAAAATACACCAAAGTGCCTGTCGCTTGAGAAAATAAATGTCTTCATTATATGTCACAATTGCACGTATCGAAGATGCTTCGTAGACAAAATATAGTCCAATCAATGAAAGTATGATGGGAAGTATATACAGATTGTTGTACCAGGCTGTATTTATCTTTTTTCGGTCCATTCTGAGATTATAGCAGAGACGAGTGCTTGAAATCTATTCCCTCGATCAAATTCGTTTTTGAATTGCGCAAATGAGGTAGCTGCCGGTGAAAATAACAAATAACATGGCTCATCTATCCCACGAGCGTATGACACTGCTGAGCGAACCAATTCATCAAAATCAGTGACCAGAATTCCTGAGATGTGTTGTTTGATTTCTTCAGTGAATGTACCAGGCATCAAGTATATTTTCACTATTTGTTTGGCATTGCGTATATCGGTGACCAGATCAGTAATAGGTAGATTTTTTGCGTTTCCTCCCATAATCAGTATGACTGGCCGATCTGTAAAAGATTTCAGGGCTGTTTGGAGGGCTATTGGAGTGGTTGAGGTCGAGTCGTTGATCACGGTGATATTGCCAGCCGTGGCGATCGTTTCCTGACGCATCGGCAATCCCTTGCACGTTTCGATGATCCGGTCTATTTCTCCACGCCTTGAGTCTCCCAAAAACGCTGTGCATGCTGCACGTGCACATTGTTTGTTGTAAGCATGATGATCAGTGAGGCTAAATTTTCTGCCATCGATGAAAATATCATTTTTTATCTGGTATTGGAATATCGCTTTTTTATCGTGTTCATATTCGGTCATGGAGTGATAGTAATTCAGGTGGTCTGGGTATATGTTGGTAAGCACTGCAATATGGGGCGATACCTGTTCGTGATGAAATCCTGAAAGTTGCCAGGAGGAGAGCTCAAGCACTGCAACATCATCCTGCTTGATCACATCGAGTAGCTCGAGTGCGCACGTACCTGGGGTGTTGCCGGATAGGTACACTGTCCCTCTCCGGTATAGCCGCTGTAATACTTCAAAAATCATCTGAGATGTGCTGGATTTACCACGAGTGCCGGTGATACCGATCGTCTTGCATGGTGCATACTTTACAAATAAAGCTGTTTCCATCGCGATAGCTATACCATGGCTACTCGACTTGAGGATCAAGGGGTGATCCCAGCGGACTGATGGTCCCTTGATAATCAAATCTTGTGATAGAAAATCTTTTTCTCGGTGCTCGCCCAAAACAAATTTAATATTTGGACAATCTTTCAATGCATCGACAGATGATGCAAGATCAGAGCTGTTTTTGGTATCAGTGACCGTGACCAGTGCACCATGTCGAGAAAAATATCGCGCTACTCCAACGCCGCCCCCTTGTAGTCCGAGGCCAACGACCAACACACGTTTTCCCCGGATTGAAGTTTTAAATGATTCGTATGATGAGGTCGTATTCATCGTAGTAATGCTATAGCTACGCCAATAATCACTAGTAAGATCGCTAGGATCCACATGCGAAATACGACTTTTGGTTCTTGCCATCCCTTGTGTTGCAAATACAAATGAAAGGGAGAAACCTGCAGCAACTTGCGTTTAAGAAATCGTTTTGAGAGTAACTGGAGACCAGATGAGACGACTTCGATCACAAAGACACCGCCTATGATCGGAAGTGCAAATGATTTACCCAGCATGAGCCCGATGACTGCAAACGTTGCTCCAAAGGCAAGGGCTCCCGTATCGCCAAGCCAAATCCGAGCAGGAAATACGTTGAAGTATAAAAAGGCAAGTAGACCACCGAGCCAAATAGCGATAAATAGCGAAGTGGGAACATCGATGATTGATCGTGAGACGATCCAAAAACCAATCAGGGCAATCAAAAGTGTGCCACTGGATAGTCCATCCATGCCATCGGTGATATTGACTGCATTTGCAAATGCTACTATCACAAAAGCTGCAAATAATACATACCAGTACGATAGATGTATCGTGCCGACAAAGGGTATATGGATCAAATCAATGCCTAAAAAGTAATACATCGCAAAAGATACTGAAAATGCAACTACCAACTCAAGAATCAGTTTGTGGCGCATACGCAACCCAAAGAATTTGTGCTTTGACCAGAAAAATATTTTAGATAGGTCGTCATAAAGTCCTATCAGTCCAAAGCCAATCATGGTGACAGTCAAAAGTACAACGCCTGATATCACTGATGCGTAGTTTGATGTCACTACACGTCCGGCATAAAAGAACCAGTACAAATAGCCCAGATACATGACGAGTGACACACAGATTATCAGTATTCCTCCACCTATCGGTGTGCCTGTTTTGTGACCGTTGAACTTGTCAAATATTGGAGTTCGACGACCAAATGGATCAATAGTTTCTTGATGCGCACGTTGCATCTTTCTCGTATACAAAAAGTTGATAAATGGAATAAATAGGGAAAAATGTACTACAAAGGAAAACACTGTGGCGAATAAATACACTGCAGTATCACTCATAAGCTAAAATATATAGGGAACAAAAATAATCAGTGCAACGACAAGAGCTGCGAGAGCATATATCAGCATAGCGGCAGCTGCTGCGTCCTTTGCTATTTTGATGTCACTTCGTCTCTCCAAAGTGACACAGTCGAGTGTCTGCTCGAGAGATGAATTGATGGTTTCTATAGCCAAACCAACACCGATTGTCAGCACTATGATCAACCACTCAAACTTCTCGATATGAAAATATACTGATGCAAAAATTGCGATAAATGAAAGAAGTAGATGGATCTGATAGTTTGGTTGTGTTTTGAGTGCCCAAATGACACCCTCCATGGCATGTGCAAATGAGATGGTGTGTCTACGGACACGATGATGAATATGACTGATCATAGATGGGCTAACTGTAACAGGTCTTTGAGACAAACTTCAAGCTTGTGCTCATCATGTCGAACGATGCTGTGTGAAAAGGATGCTGCATGGCTCTCATTTGCCTCTTTTTGATAGTTAAAGGTATCGAGCAAGGGAGCTCGTATGATCTGTCCTTTGAAGTTTTTTGGGCCAAGATCATCAACGACTTGCTGTTCGTGGTGAGTCGCATACAGCTTTGACATGTTTGAATCAACTTGGTCAGTATTAACTATGCATATGTCAGGAATCCTGCCGTAATACTTTACAAAGTCGTCGATATGCTGTGACGCTGAATAGTTGATCGTTTGTGATGCTTTTGTCATGATATTCATGATGAAAACAAGCTGGGATTTCGACTGTTGCACTGCCTGGGCTACCCCATCTACAAGCGCAATAGATATGATACTGGAATACAGATCTCCCGGTCCGGCGATGATATAGTCAGAGGTAAGGATGCGATTGAGAGCTTTTGGATTGGCGATCACAGACGGTACTGCGACGGCATTTGCGATCGAGGAACCATCAGGATTGGACTCATCGAGTAGCTTCTCTGAGTTGACTCTTCTACCTGATGTATAGGTCACATTGATATCAGAGTTGGATAATGCTGCGGGATGCACCCTACCAACACAGTGCATGAGGTAATGCAACTCATCTAGTACTTCGTCGTAGTTTTCAGATACTTTCTGTAGCGCTGAAATCATGATATTTCCAAAGTTATGACCTGCAAGATCTCCTTTTTCGAACCGATACGTAAAGAGCTTGCGCCACAACTCAGGTGCCTTGGAAAGTGCAACAAGACACTGTCTCAGATCTCCAGGTGGCAATACTCCCAACTGGTCTCGGAGTCTGCCTGTCGATCCACCAGAGTCCATCATGGTGACAACTGCAGCGAGATCCAAGTCGTGTTTTTTGAGTGCAGTGAGGACGACAAATGAGCCTGTTCCACCTCCAAGTATAGTAATCTTTTTTTTGGACATAATAGACATGTGGTTGCGTCCTGATGAGTACACCTAGACGGGTATAGTCAACCTGGTACAATTATAACATCATGCAACCAGTTGTGGTCATCCTCGCAGGAGGTGTGGGTACTCGATTTGCTCCTTTTGTGACCAACAAAACCATGTGGCCGATCGGTGGTCACCCTCTGATCAAACACACGATCGACGCAGTGATTCGAGGTGGATTTCGCTCAATTATTGTCGTCACTAGTACACACAATGACAGCTACATCACATCGTATGCTGCACAGCTTGTCGACATAAAACTTGAGACTCGTATTCAGCATTCACCCAAGGGCATGGATGATGCATTGTTTGGTATCAAGGATGAGCTTGGTAATCGCCCGATACTCGTCGTCAACGGCGTTGATCTGGTCGACTCGTCACTTTTTAGCAGTGTTTTTGCTGCAATAGCCACCTCACCAAAACTATTGGTATGTGGGCTCGAGACAGATCAATATCTGCCAGTAGGATACTACGTGATCAAGGGTGACAAAGTCGTTGAGACAATCGAGAAACCTGCTCCTAAAGATAAACCAAGTAATATCATGCGGTTGGTCGTAGATTATTTCTCTGACGCAAGCGAGTTTATAGCTCTTTTTGGTCAGTTTCATAATACTTCAGAAAAAGACAGTACGTATGAACAAGCACAGACAGTGCTGCTCAAAAAGTATGGTGCTCAGCTCATCTTGTACAAAGGCACATGGTCAAAACTAAAGTATCAACACTATGTGCTCGATGTGATGAATACGTATTTATCATCAATATCTGATCCAAAAACTGTGCGGTCAGATCATATTCATCCAAGTGCTATCATCGATGGATCAGTGATCATCGATCCCAGTGCACGTATAGATGCATATGCGGTCGTGAAAGGACCCGCCTACATAGGCAAAAACGTGATCATAGGAAACCACTGTCTAGTGCGCCAAAGCATGATCGAGGAAGGTACCACGATAGGATTTGGCTCAGAGGTAGCTCGCAGCTATATCGGCCCACAGTGCAACTTGCATCATGCGTTTGTTGGTGACTCTGTGCTTGAAAGAGACGTGAATATGAGCTGGGGCAGTGTGACCGCAAATCTTCGGCTCGACAAAAAATCAGTGCGCATCACTCTACCAAATGGCACTGCTCTTGACACACAAAGAGAAAAACTTGGAGCATGTATAGCAGCACATGCATTCTTGGGCGTGGGCGTTTCGACTATGCCAGGTACCACTATCGGTCCACATGCACATATTCCTCCACATACTCTCGTCAAAGGCGTCTTTTCTAAAAAGGAGTAATCAAGTATCAGTTTTGCAAAGCTTTTTGTGATTCGTTCATAAAAATATTTTGGAATTGCTGCTGAAAAAGTTGTATGGAGGGATTCGGCTGACCTTGACTGACTTTCATAATCTCTGGAAGTACGAGGAAAAAATATACATACATAAATACTACAAAGATACTGATTACAGATATTGCTGCGATCGCGATCCAAATCCGGGGTACTTTGGGTGCAGTGGTAAGGGGGAGGAGCAGATACATTTCATACAAAAATGATATGTAAAATGGGGCAACTACCAGTGGTGCGATATAGCCGATCGAGTTCGTGAACATGCTGATCAGTGTTTGAGCAATCGTCAGTGATGATTGGGTGGCATTGGCATCGCCACTATTGATTGAGCTCAGTAATCCGATTCCAAACAGAGAAAGTATAAAACCGATGAGTGCTGTAGCTACCCCCGTCAAAGCACCGACCACTAGCGTGACGAGTATGTATCTACCCACAATATCCCAAAAACGTGACAAGATCATATCCTTACTTATCCAGAGCACTTCCATACCACGCTTTGGAGTACTTATGAGAATAAAAGTAGTAAATGAGAATAGGAATGACCACACCAAGTAGATGATAAAAAATGTGAACAAGCTGATCGGGACCAACCCAAACAAGAATAAACTTTGCCAGAGAGTAAGCACAAGATATGGATATAGGAGTGGCCAGCTTGACTTGATTGAGTCAGCGATTGGTTGATTTGTGATGACTGTCTTGACAGAAACAATTTGGAACAAACTGCTTACATAAACAGTGATTACAACTAGAGCGAAGAACAACATCAGTCCGACGATGAAGGCTAAAATATACAGTTTTGCGACAATCAAACCTCCGACTATCACTATACTTATGACAAGTGACAAAAAGAGTATGAGGCTAGACACTGCAGAGCTGACCAACTGTACCAAAAAGTATGAGAGTATTCGCGATTTGGTCCGCTGAAAGGCTTTCCGTATCAGCACTTCGATACTCCACGGATCCTGCAACGTTGGAGAAACGACTGGAATACCAGCTACTTGAGGCTGTTGGGGTGATTGATTGAAAGGTGTCGTGCTGTTCACCTCTTTATCCTACCTGATATATCACGGATTGTCATCAGGACAAGCTCATACGAGTTGGATGTCGCCACCGAGTGAGCGGATCTTTTCGGTAAGCTTTTCATAGCCTCGTTCAACATGATTTGCACCGAGCAATACCGACTCGCCTTCTGCAGACAATGCGGTCATGACAAGTGCCGCTCCGGCACGAATATCTACCATCTTAAGTACACCGTTGTGTAGCTGTTCAACTCCGGTGATACGTACAGCCTGCTCATAGCTCTGTGATGGATCATAATTGAATTGATATACAGCCTGGGGATTTTGGAGTTGTGGTTGAAATGACTTGATGTGAGCCCCGACTTTGCGCAGTTCGGGGACCCAATTGAGTCGAGACTCAAGCATAGTCTCATGGATCGTGCTTATACCATCGGCTGTAGCCATCATGATGCCAAACTGTGGCTGCCAATCGGTCATAAAGCCTGGATGAGCACTTGTAGTGATGTCAGTCGCGTGTAGGCGCTCTTTCCAATAGAATCTCACCGTATGCTCATCGATGACATCTACTCCTCCACCTGCCTGCTTAATTTTATCTATAAATGATGCAATGAGCGACGGATGGATATTGGTGATGGTGATATCTCCTTTGGTTGCGTACGCCATGGCAGCAAAAGTCACAGCTTCATTACGATCCTCAACTACATCAAATGGTTCGGTAACTTTTAGTTTTGTGCTACCCTGACAGATGATATCCGTTCCATCTCGCTTGATCTGTGCACCAGCCAAATTGAGAAAATCAATCAGATTATCTATTTCAGGCTCAAGCGCGGCATTGTGAATCACGACCGTTTCAGGTGATTTTGCAGCAAGCAGTATAACTGCCTCAGTTCCGGTGTGAGTAGATTTAACAAATGTACACGATCCTGCTGGAGATTTTGGCAAAGTCGCATCATAGTAACCTGTTTCTGAGGAATATGATATCTTTACTCCGAGCTCTTGCAGCGCATCAGTGATCCGATCGATGGGGCGTGCACCGATGCGACAGCCGCCAGGATTGGGAATACGACAACTTCCAAACTTGTGTAATAGTGGTCCAAATAAAAGAAATGACGATCTGATTTTTGATCCATACAGAAGTCCTACCTCTGACACAGAAATATTTCTTGGATCGATGGTCACTGTATGATCCTCTAGAGTCACTTCGCATCCTAACTCACGCAGAAGCATCACAAGGTTTTGATTATCTTCGTTGTGAGGGATCCGTCTGAGAGTCACTGGTCCATCGCACAAAACTGCAGCGATCATGAGCTTGACTGAAGCATTTTTGGCACCTGACAAAGTCACCTCTCCCTTGAGAGGTTTGCCACCATAGATGAGGTATGAGTCATGCATAACATCACTGAACAATATTTACTTCAGGCTCAATCATTATACCTGTTGCCTCGATGAAATCCTTCTGCATCGCGTTGATATACTCCAAGATAGGCTCTGGTTTAGTTGCCGAGTAGTTACATACAACGAGCGCATGGTTTTTCCATGTCCCGACTCCATCGATCACTTTATCCTTCCAGCCCAGCTGGTCAAATATATGCCCTGCAGCAACTTTGTAAGATTTTAAATTATCAATTTTCAATTTTAAATTTTCTACGTATTGCATTTTTTCAACAGGATAATATTGAAGCTTGGGGAATTTCACTAATAATTCTTTGACTTTAGCCCCCGACACAATCGGATTCATGAATGTGCTACCATTGGTACCTACATCAGTGACCTCAGGCAGCTTCTTTTTGCGCAGACTTGTCACCGCATCAAATACTTGGTGAGGAGTATACGGACCATTGCTCTTCAGTTCTTGTTTAAGACTTTCGTAATTTGAGTGATAACTTGTCTCGGCAAGGTGGAATGTCGGTTTTTCCAAACGCACCGTTGTGCTCAAGATGATATATGTATCGCGAAATTCGCATGATTTAAAGTAGCTATCTCGGTACTTGAACGCTGCTTCCGATTTCGAAAACTTTCGCACTTCTAAACTTTTACTATTGATTGCTTCCAACTCAATAAACACATCCTCAAATGTGTGGCCGTATGCAGCGACATTTTGGATAGCGGCTGCGCCAAACGTGCCTGGGATATACGCGAGGTTTTCCATGCCCCCCAGACCATACTCACACACAAACTTGTTTACTACATCATGCCAGTTTTCTCCTGCCGCTACTTCAAACGTCATTGATGATTCAGTATCGCCAACTTGTTTGACACCTTTTAAATCGATCTGCAGTACAAAGCCATCATAGAGTGAGGTGGCAAATAGCGTATTTGCACCTAGACCCAGGGTATACCGTTTTGTGGTTGATATGTATTCTTTGCTACTGAGGATTTCCCTAAGTTCTTCAAGGCTTTTTGCGCAAGCAAAATATCGCGCTCTACACTCAACTTTCCAGGTGAATTTATCACCAATCTGATGATTTTGATAGATAACCATACCCATATTGTATCCGAAATGAGCTCTTATAGAGGACTACTTGATAATAAAGATTTTATGACAAAGTCAAAGTCCTGAATTAGGGGCATTGTCAATGCTTGATCTGAAGTCACCCATTTATATGTCATATGGGCAGATGTATCAATCCGAATAAACGGAATAGTATCGAGTCTAGTCTCATACACATGGAATAGAAAGTCATACGTGCCAATATTTACATAGTATTCCTGAACTTTTCGTACTCTATCTGACGCAAGTACTAAGCCTGTTTCCTCACTTGTCTCTCTGACTACGGCTTCTACAATGCTTTCGCCTTCTTCAACTTTGCCAGCGGGCAGTCCCCACGATCCACCTTGAGGTTTATTTAATCCTCGTTGGAGTATGAGAAAAGTATCATTTACAAAAATAAAACAAGCTACGATATCATGCAGTTTATTAAACCCAGTCCATGGATGTCTAGAAATCATTGGGGTTTATGTGCTTGAAGATAATTCCTAAAAAACGTCCATGACGCTAGAGCAAAACCACACTGAACCTCACCTTTTTTGATCATTTCTTCGACTTGATCGATCGTGAAATACTTGAGTTTCATCCCAACTTCTGTGTGTTCAATATTCCGTCTTCCCTTCACCAAATCTGTGGCTACAAAGATTGTAGTTCTCAACTTCAGGAGTCCTGGCTCATTGCATGTTTGACCTATGGCTTCGAGCTTTCCAGCGACAAGGCCTGTTTCCTCTGAAAGTTCACGTGAGGCAGTATCGCTTAATGACTCCCCGACTTCGCCTGCACCGCCAGGAAACTGCCAAAAGCAGCGATCATTTGCTCGACGATATTGATAGAGCATATAAACTCCGTCATTTTCATAGGGAATAACTCCAACATCAAGATCGGGCAAATGCCTCGCAAGATAGACCTGTTCCCATTGTCTACCGTCTGATTCCAAAGTAACTACATTTACTACAGCATGTTTATTTTGATAGACGATCCGAGATCCAACTACATTGATAGGTGCTCGAGTCATACTCCTTGAAGTAATGGCAAAACTTTGTAAATGTCTCCTGCACCCAACGTCAGCACAATATCACCTCTTCTCATATTGAGCTTGATTCTCTGGATGAGATCTTCACGCGAAACGCATCCATGTATATTCATGTATCCTTTTTGATTTGCCAAGGCTTCAAGATCCTGTGAGGTAATCTTTTCGAAATCCGCTTTTTCACGAGCGCTGGGGAATACCTGATCAACATATACCAAATCTGCGAGTGAGAGCGCTTCAACAAACTCATTTTTCAGTCTTTGAGTACGTGAGTAGGTGTGAGATTGAAAAAGTATGATGAGACGACGATTGGGGTATTTGGTACGTAATGTATGTATCGTTGCCTTGATTTCAGCAGGATGATGGCCATAGTCATCAAAAAAGTGTATTCCTCGGTTCTCACCATAGTCTTCCAGTCGTCTTTTTGCTCCACCGAAACGCTTCATGATAGCATGTGTACTTTCACTCTTGCCTTGTGGCTCAAGTATCCCGTCGATCCTCAATTGCTCAATCAACTTCACCACACCTAGTTTATTTCCTTCGATGCTTTTTGAGTTGCATTCATACACCCATCCACAGCGCTTAAAGAACGAGTGAAAAACTGACCGAGTATGTTCTATATCCCGATACACATCGGGATGATCAAAATCAATGTTGGTACATATGGCGTGAGTCGGAGAATAAAACTCCAGTTTGGGTGTCAAATCCTGAGGAGGTGACACCGCATACTCATCACATTCATAGACAAATATGGTGGATTCAGGATCAAAGTGGGCACCTGCATATCCGATGATTGCACCTGATTCATCCTCACCATAAAATGAGGGTGTCCCTACTAGCCAACTAACTGACAAGCCAAGTTGCTTCAGCACAAACACGGTTAGTGCAGTAGTACCAGTCTTGCCATGACAGCCGCATATGGCGATTGAGTAGGTGAATAGTGCCGATATAGCACGGATAGCCTGCGCCTGATGCATGATAGGAATACCTTTGTCTCTTGCTTCTTTGACTTGAGATGACAGTGAACCTCCATGAGCTGCAGAGTAGATGAGCAAGTCAATATCGTCAGGCAGGTGAGAATCCAAACTCACCACTTTCGTCTCACTACTTGACACCAGACCATCAGTGATCTGTGCCTCGTCTGTATCTGAGCCGGATACTTTTTTTCCCATTTGCGCAAGCATGGTCATGATCCCAGCCATGGCAACGCCTCTGACTCCGACTATGAAGATGTGCCGGTGATTCTGAAGTGTGTTCATACTATTTTGAGGTCATGGATCCTCGATCGTGGTCGAGGATGACAAAATGCCGTTTTGTCACTTTATAGACTTTCAACATTTTGGACTAGTATTGATTATACACCTTGCAATATATACGTGAATGTTCTAGATTGATGCTATGAAGCGGCTCATCCAAATCGTTACAAACCCAAAAAGGGAAGATTTTGTGATGTTTGAGAAACAGTACCCAAAGCTCGATGCAGACATCCTTCGAAAAATCAAAGGTAGTAATATCAGGATAGAGCTCCACAAAAACGAAAAATATATTTACCTAATATTCTTTATCCCTGAGTATATCCGCGAGTTGCATACAATCAGATCGATTGAGGTCAATGTATTTTTTGATAAAGTCCGTCGTAAGGCAACAATATTTGGATTTCATACATCTCACTTCTTCAAAAAGTACCAAACGCAGCTTGAGTCAATCACACATAGCTCTTTTGGGTCATTCATCGATCAGTGGCTACAGATAGTGCTCGAGGATGAGGCGCGTATCATCGAGCACCTGCTCCAAGATACAAAGTCAGTACGTGAAGAATATATAAATGGAACTGATTCGACTGTACTCATCCGCCACCTGACAAGCAACCTCATCAATATCACCACGCTCCGTCTCGTGATCAACAACCAACAGAAGCTCCTCGATCATGTCGAGTCATATATTCGTGATTTTGAGGACTCTATCGTGAACTACAAACGCGCATATATCTCAGAGGAACTCGAGTATGCGAAGGAGTTTTGTGAAACACTGATGCACTCGATAAACACCAAATATCAAGTGAGACAGGCAGACGCATTGTATGGATATACAAAGTACACGTATATCTTCTTCTTGGCTGGGGCAGCGTTTCAGATAGCATATGCATTCACCGATGACCCCTCTCCCATCAAAATCACATTTTGGATTGCTTCACTCTTCACACTCCTTGGGACACTCCTGATGTTTCGTAAGTTTGGATAAATTGTCCCAACAGCAATATGGCGACTTGTCTGACTGCTATATGCAGATACATCACGAGTTGATACATGCAAGCACAGTAGCTTTTTCGTTATATGGAAATTCAGTTACTCCCCTACATAGACTGCCCTCATGAGCCTTGCCGGTAGCAATCACTATGTCTCCCGTATGAGTCAGGCTGATTGCCAGCTTGATCGCATCACTTCGATTTGCGACATAGGTGTATAGATGCATTTTTTGATTTCGGGCTTCTCCTATTTCTGTTGGACTGACATATGCGAAACCCATCTTACGAACACCTTCTGCAATCATATTGGCGATTTGTTGTGGATCTTCATCCCTATGGTCCTCTTCGGTGAGTATGATCAGGGAAGCATATTTACCAGAGGCTTCACCCATCTCTTTCCGCTTGCTGATATCTCGCTTGCCAGCTGCCCCAAATACATGGATGATGTATCTCTGTGGATATCTCTTTGATACCGCAGATAGCGCCTGGTCTATGGCGTTCGGGGTATGTGCAAAGTCGATGATGACTGTGAAGTCTTTGTCATACACTGTCTCCATACGACCTGGAGGGAATATGTATGTACCACACGCATTTTTAAATTCGCTGTCAGAGATACCCAAATCTTTACAGATCAAATATGCAAGTAAAAAATTGTATTTATTATAGTGTTCGAGATTGAGACCAAATTTTTCGCCAATATCTTCATGATGGGTATTCTCTTTTTCTAAGCCATATGTCACCATTTGGCAACCTGTGGCTATAGTTTTGATCTTGGCTGCAACTTCTTTTTGATCGCCGTTTATAAAGGTCTTCTGAGACAGACGGACGAGCTTTGCTTTTGCTGCTATATAGCCATCCATAGTCTTGTGGTAATCCAGGTGTTCATGTGTGATATTAGTTATCCCTGACAGAAGGAAGCGCAACGGAGCTGCACGGTGTTGATCCAATGCATGAGAAGTGATTTCAAAAACCATATACTCATCTCCATTCTTTACAGCATCAAAAAGATATTTGGGGATGCGATGAGGATCAGGCGTCGTCACATGAAAACCAGTATCATGACTCTTTCCACCGATCGTCGCTGATACGGTGGTGATGACTGATACTTTCTTTCCAGCACTCTTCAAAATATGATAAATCAATGAAGAAGTCGTTGTTTTACCGTCTGTTCCTGTGATACCGATCAGTTTGAGTTTTCTTGCAGGAAATCCATAGTACGCGTGGGCGATCCATGCGACTACCCAGTGATATACATTTTTGATTTTGCGTAAGATATTCATGTTTAGGTATACATTATAAGTCATACATTAATATTCTGGTGGTATGCCATAGTGTGTGATCAGCTCTTTTGCCATTTCAAAGAACAGTGGCGCCGCGGTTTCAGATCCCCATGACGAGGTAGATGGCTCTTTGATGACTACAAGAGCTATGAATCGCGGATTATCGACAGGAGTGAAGCCGATAAATGAAGCAATCGTTTTGCTCGTATCATATCTACCATTTACGGCAATTTGTGCCGTACCAGTTTTACCACCAAATCTATATCCAACGGGTTTCTGCCATCTGTATTCTGCATTGTCTATCGTGTATTCAAGAATTCGTCTCATGATTCGACTCGTCGACTCCGTCATCACCCGTCGAACTACAGTTCTCTCATGCTGAGTATTCACGCTGACGTTGTCAGAAACCTTCTCGACCAAATATGGTCTGAGCAGCTCGCCACCATTGATGATACTAGCAAATGCAGTGATGAGTTGTATCGGTGTGACAGCTATTCCCTGACCAAACGTAGCTGTTGCATAGTCGATCGGGTACCAATATTGCTTTGGCTTGACACTACCTGATACCTCGCCTTGCAGGTCTATACCTGTCTCACTACCAAGACCATATTTCAGAACGCTGGTATACAACCCTTCATTGCCGAGCTTGGCACCTATTTGCACCATGCCTATGTTTGACGACTTTGCAAGCACATCTGGTATGGCGATTTTGCCTCGTGATTTTCCATCCCAGTTGGTGATAGTGTAATCTGATATATCTATTGATTCTGGTTCTGGGAGTACTTCTGTCGGCGTGATCACACCTGCGTTAAGAGCTTCACTGACTATCAATGGTTTGAATGTCGAGCCAGGCTCGTACGTATCGCTGATCGCTGAAGTACTATACGAGTGTGGAGGAAAATCTGAATAGGAGCGTGGGTCATAATCAGGTAAACACGAAAGCGCAAGTATCGCCATCGTGTTTGGGTCAGCGACCAATATACAAACTTCTTTAGCTTGGTAGCGCGCTACTCCTTCGAGCGCTTTTCGCTTGACTATTTGCTGGATAGATTTGTCTACAGTTAGGTATATGTCTCGTCCATCCTGACTATCAAGCTTATCTTGTAACCCAAACAGTAATGGTCTTTTTGCTATATCCCGCTCACCTATATATATCCCAGACAGTCCCCGCAACTCATCTTCGTAATATCCTTCAAGTCCATAGTATCCTATTTGCTTACCATCTTCGCGCTGACCCACGAATCCAAGTATTGAGGCAGCGAGTGATGCTTCAGGATAGTCTCGTTTGAGCTTTTGATCCCATGTCAATCCTTTTACAGGTAGCAGTCGGATCGTTTGCAGCTTCTGTGCAGAAACATCTTTTGAAAGTATTGCCCATCGTGGTGATCCCGACTTGATCCGGGCCGCAATAGTTGCAGTACTCAAATCAAGTATTTTGGATATTTGAGAAAGCGTGACGGCATCTGGCTTGAAAAAGAGTGGGTCTATCTGCAAATCGTAAGTCACTGAGCTTCCAGCAAGTAGTTCTCCGTTTTTGTCATATATGATGCCGCGGCTCGCGGGGATGATTTGCTTATTGAGATAGTCCGCAGTATCTGCGTCTTGATCAGAAATGAAAAATTGTATTCGTGCGAGAGATACTAATATGAGAACATAACAGAGTAGAAAACCTATGAAGATGAATTTGATTTTATACATGTATTCTGATGATTTGTGCAAAAAAGAAACCTATGGACAACTCACAAGGCCCAATCGACATGCCACTTGATGCTTTGATTATGATGTTGATGAAACCATCTGTCAAGCATGAGGAGATGTGCTCAGCGTGTAGCTACTATTGCAGTGCCCAGCCACTTGATAGCACTTTTTGGTGCAGCGTATCCGTAAGCCTCAAATACATTGGACAACTCATGTACTGATGATTGAGATACAAGTTTTTCTTCGAGTCTGAGATTCTCTTGTTTGTACTGTGTGATTTTTTGTTCATAGTACATAGCCTGACCAGTCATACTCATAGCCTTCATATGTACTGTAAGGTTTGCAAGCATGAGCAGAGATATTATAAAAACCCAGATAAACCGTCTGTGTACGCTGGTGATTGATTTATTGATTGACATATATTCGCAAAATTGCTGATCGTTCAAATGCATTCCGAGATACTTTCCGACCTATCACTTTGACTATTTCTTTCAGTACCTTTTTTCGTGCCCAAAGTTTGACTAATCTATCCTCTCCCGAGTGAAAAGTGATGACCGCTATCTTCCCACCGTGTCTCACTACTTCTCTGGCACCTTCTAAACCTTTTTCTATCTGTTCGTATTCTTGATTTACCTCTATACGCAATGCTTGAAACAATGCTGCTTGTTCATCCTCATACAGCTTGTCTTGAAGCGCTGCGAGCAAATCTCCTACTGTTTCGATTTGGTGATCACTGCGATAGCGTACTATTGCTCCAGCGAGAATCTGTGCCCGCTTGAGCTCTCCGTACTTTAAAAAAATGTTTGATAATTGATCCTCACTATATTGAGTCACTACTTCAGCCGCTCTCGCCGCCCCCTTTTGTTTTGCTTGCGAATCTATTACTAGATTCAGCGGCTGAAGTAGAAACTGATATGAAAATCCTTCACCGTGATACATCTGATTCATCGATAGTCCTAAATCAAACAAAGCTGCGTCAGCCTGATCAAAGCCATGTACCAGAGCAATATCTTTCAAGTCACCGTAGTTACCCTGGACAAGCAGCATCCTCATTTTCTGTTCTGCGGTGATTTGCTTGTTCAATGCTGATGATTCGTATCTTTTGATTTGATCAGCGTCAGCATCTATAGCAAGTATTGAGGCTCCATGCATGAGCATGCCGTGTGTATGCCCGCCTTCACCAAATGTTGCATCGATGATTTTCATTCCCGGTTTGATGTCAAGGTGCTTCAGAACATGCTCAAGCAATACGGGTGTGTGCATGACTGATTTCAAAAACTCAAGATATACTCAAAAAACTTTGCTATTTTCTTCAGAATTATTTTCATACTCCGTTGACCGATGATTTATAATTATTCCAATCTTCTTCATCCCATATCTCAAAGTGATCTCCGACACCTACGATCATGACTTTTTTTGTCAACTTCGCGTAATCGAGGAGGTTTTTTGGTATCTGAAACCTTCCTTGCTCATCAATCTCGGCATATATAGTGGACGCAAACAAGAGTCGTCTATCGGCCAGCTTTGTATTGTCAAGAATAGACACATTGAATAGTTCTTTAGCCTTTGACTCATAATCAACTCCGTCATACCCTGATAAACAACGATCAAACCCTCGGGTAAGCACAAACGATGTGCCCTTGAGCAACTCACGAATCTTTTTAGGTAACAGTACTCTTCCCGGTCCAGTGAAGTTTACTTGAAATTCACCTAAAAACAACATATATAACCATTCTTCACCATTTTTCACCCTATGTCAAGGGGTATTTACATAAAAACCA
>CAZJWN010000005.1:0-24269 GCA_964550105.1 uncultured Gammaproteobacteria bacterium | reverse complement strand
TCATTATAATTGGCTAAATATACTTTATGTCAGCTTATCTACCTATCATCGGTCTGGAGATACACGTTGAGCTTGCAACAAAATCCAAGATGTTCTGTGGCTGTGATGCTGCATGGCAAAAGTACAAACAAAATGAGAATACGTGCCCGGTATGTCTGGGTATGCCTGGCGCGCTCCCTGTTCCAAACAAAACTGCAGTTGAGTACACGATCAAACTCGCCCAAGCTCTGGGTTGCAAGATCAATGAGCACTCTCATTTTGACCGCAAACACTATTTTTATCCTGATTTACCAAAAGGCTATCAAATCAGTCAATATGACGAGCCAATTGGGGTGAATGGTGAAGTCCCCGTACTTGTGCGAGATGAGGCATCAAAATCCTATACAAGGAAATCATTCCGTATTCATCGTGTCCATCTGGAGGAAGATACCGGAAAACTTTCACATATTGGATCAGATACAGTTGTAGACTTTAACCGTTCTTCGGTACCGCTCGTTGAGATCGTAACTGAGGCAGATTTCCGATCGAGTGAAGATGTGAAGGTATTTTTGCAGGAGCTTCACACGATTATTCGCACACTCGGAATATCTGAGGCAGATATGGAGCAAGGAAGCATGAGAATGGAACCGAATATATCGCTCAAAGAAGTCGAAGGTCTAAAGTCGAAGGTCGAACGTCTTGAGCCTGATGAGTTACCTAAGTACAAAGTAGAAGTGAAAAATATCAACTCATTTAACTTTGTAAAAAAAGCAATTGATTTTGAAGTGAAGCGCCATACTGAAATGCTAGAAAAGGGCGAAACACCAGTCCAAGAAACGCGCGGTTGGGACGATACGAAAAATATCACCTACTCTCAGAGGGTCAAAGAAAATGCTCATGACTATCGTTACTTTCCAGAGCCTGACATCCCTCCGATGATTTTTGAGAAGCAGTACCTGGAGACAGTGAGAAAGAGTATCCCTGAATTGCCAATCGATAAAGTCGCTCGGTACAAAAAAGTGGGGATAAAGGAATCAGACGCTATTTTGCTCACTCGAGATGTGTCAACCTCATCATATTTTGATCAAGTATGTGAAGCAGTCATTCGATATCAAAAAGGTTCTTCATCTTCAGTCGATCAGCAGGTCGTCGCAAATGCTTTGATTAATAAAAAGATCTCTGCCGATCTCACCCCAGATGACTTTGCAGCCAGATTGGTTGAAATGTCAAAGCCGAAAGAAACCGATATGGGTCAACTTGAGAAGGTTGTTCATGAGGTGATCGCCGCAAATCAAAAGTCCGTTGATGATTATCGATCGGGCAAGACCAATGCAATCATGTTCCTGGTTGGACAAGTGATGAAAGGGATGAAGGGACAAGCAGATGCAGGCACAGTAAGGACTGTTTTGGAAAAAGCACTTACTTAAATCAAACATGAGACATTTTTCACTCCGAGCCCAAATTATCGGACCAATAATCTACTTGATTGTCTTTTGGATATTTGCATCAGTGTATTGGCAGAAGTTTGTCATCGGAAAGATGTATGTTTGTTCAGATCCATTTTTGCCTATTCCTCCATTTGTTCATCTGTGCACTGGGACAAACATACTCTATTGTGCTGACTACTGGATTGGATCACCTCAACAGACATATGTTTTGTGGTTCGCACTATTTTTTGGAGCACCCGTTGCACTTGCTGTACTGCTGTACTTTATTCGGACTATCTATATATATATATGCAAATGTTCATGCGACTAGTTTCATATTTATTCATCTATGTCATTTACCCATCTCCAACTCCACACAGAATTTTCACTCATGCGGGGTATGGCACGGATGAAAAAAGCTATAGCTCGAGCAAAGGAGCTGGGCATGACCAGTCTAGCAATCACAGATTATGGTGCCATGTATGGGGCGTTCAAATTTTTTATTGCCTGCAAAGATGCAGGGATTAAGCCGATCATAGGCTGTGAGGTATACCAGGCTGCAGGAAGTCAAAAAGATTTGCAACCTGGTGATTTCAAAGATGCACACTCATTGATCCTCCTCGCAAAAACAACAAAGGGATATAAAAATCTAGTCAAAATAGTCACATCTGGGTTCCTCGATGGTATGCACTATCAGCCACGCATAGATTTTACGATACTTGAGAAATACAAAGATGACCTGATAGTGCTATCGGGGTCACCTTTAACTGGACTGTTGGGTTCTTTGCTTCGTGATGATCAACCGAAAGAGGCGCAGATAGTGCTTGATCAATATGTTAGTTTATTTGGTGATAACTTCTATATCCAGCTAGAGCGTCATCTTGATCTGCCACAACTCGAAGTGATAAATCAGAAGCTGATCAAACTCGCACGCAGCCATAGCGTACCACTCGTTGCTACAGCCAATGTGCACTATCTCGAAAAAGATGATGCAAATGCCCATGAAGTACTTCTGTGCATAGGTAGTCAAAGAGTCATCTACGAGAAGGACAGACCTTTGACTATGGTCGACACACCTGACTACTACTTCAAAAGTACTCAGGAGATGGAGGAGCTCTACTCAGACGTACCTGAAGCTGTCGAAAATACCCAGCTGATCGCAGACATGTGCACTGTCGAGATACCCCACGGCAAGCTCATTTTGCCAAAATATCCGATACCTGATGATTCTACACCTGCAGAATATCTACTCAAGTTGGTCAATGAGCGTAGAAGTAGGGTGAAGGAGTATGACCAAGAGATCATATCGAGTCGCTTAGAATATGAACAAAAAATCATCAACGACAAAGGCTACGCTCCTTACTTTTTGTTCATACAAGATGTAGTAAATTGGGCAAAAGATCACGGTATTGCAGTTGGACCAGGAAGAGGATCTGGCGCTGGCTCACTCGTCGCATATTGTTTACGTATCACTGATATCAACCCGCTTGACTACAATCTTCCATTTGAGCGATTTTTGAATCCTGAGCGTCCCACTCCACCTGACTTTGATATTGATTTTGCTGATACACGTCGTGAGGAGGTCGTGAAATATATTTCTCAAAGATATGGCGATGATAAAGTTGCTCAGATCATCACATTCGGCACTATGGAAGCAAGGATGGTGGTGAGAGACGTTGGTCGTGCGCTTGGGCACAGCTATGCCACAGGAGACAGGATAGCCAAGATGATCCCTCCGAGTAAGCAAGGCTTTCCAGTCAATCTCGATATAGCGCTTGAGCAGTCTCCCGCACTCAAGCTCGCGTTTGAGGGTGAAGAAGAAATCAAACAAATCATAGATATTTCCAAGCGACTTGAGGGACTTCCGCGACATGCTTCGGTACACGCTGCGGGATTGATCGTATCTGACCGTCCTATCACCGATCATATTCCCGTTCAACGAGAGCCAAAAGGCGATAAAATCATCACCCAGTATGACATGTACTCACTCGATCTCAACGCTGTGTCTGACAATAAAGCCATAGGACTGGTCAAAGCCGATATCCTTGGGCTGCGTAACCTGAGCATCATCGAGTCTGCTATGAACTTCATCAAGCAGACACACGGCCAAACCATCGATATACACGAAGTATTGCTTAATGATCAAAAAGCATACGAACTCATTTCAAGAGGTGAAACAGTTGGGGTGTTTCAGCTTGAATCAGGGGGGATGAGGCGATTGGCTAAAGAGCTCAAACCAAATAAACTGACAGATATCACTGCCATGGTCGCCTTGTATCGACCTGGCCCCATGGATCTCATCCCAACATTTATTGAGGGAAAGAAAAACCCATCTTCAGTCACGTATCCACATCCTGATCTCAAACAAGTGCTTGAAGAAACATACGGAATACTCGTATATCAGGAACAAGTCATCGATATCGCTGTGGTTATGGCTCACTTCACCAAGTCACACGCAGATTTACTCCGCATGGCGGTCGGTAAAAAAAAGAAATCACTCATGGAAAAGGGGAAAGTTCAGTTCATCGAAGGTTGTGTAGAGCATGGATACAAGCGTCGACTTGCAGAAGACGTATTCGGATTCATCGAAAAATTTGCTGCATATGGATTCAACAAGTCACATGCAGCATCATACGCACTGATTGCATATTGGACTGCGTACTTGAAAGCGAATTACCCAGTTGAGTTCATGACTTCTTTGTTGACAGCAGAAATCAATGGCTCATCAGGACCATTTCGAGATGAAAAGATTACTGCAGCTCTTGAGGAATGTAAGCGTATGAAAATATCGGTTTTACCACCCGATATCAACCGATCACTCGATGGATTCTGTATAGAAAATGGTGATATACGATTTGGTCTCACAGCTATCAAAAATGTTGGGTCAGCAGCTATTGAGGCTGTTTTACATGCACGAGCGCAAGGTGTTTTTCATAGTTTCAACGACTTTCTCCATCGAGTAGATCTCAGAAAAGTCAATAAAAAAACATTAGAAAGTTTGATCAGAGTGGGAGCATTCTCTGCATTTGGCAATAGATCGACACTCATCACTTGCTTTCCCGAACTTGTTGAGCAAGTATCAAAGTCAAAAGAGTCCATCCAAATCGGTCAGTCAGATTTTTTTGCAAGTGATACTCCAAATGACCACCCCGATACGTTTTCTATCTTGCCAGAGTATGACGAGTATCAGATCGCTGAGTTTGAGAGAGAGCTGATAGGATTTCTGATCTCTTCCTCGCCCATGACACGATATCAAAAGATCATAGATGAGAAAGTCACCATGAAAATCAAGGATATATCACTTGATGACGTCAAAAAGAAGTTCATCCTAGCTGGCGTTCTCTCAACAGTAAAAATTGTACGGACCAAAAAGGATCAAAGCGAGATGGCTATCATGACACTCAATGATGGGACAGGCACACTCGAAATGGTTGCATTTCCCAAAACATATGCCACTTTGAAATCTGTCTTTGTGCAACATGCACCTATTTTGGTCAAGGGCATGATTGATCAACGCGAGGATGGATTCAATCTCATGATAGACAACGCAGTTCATTTGCAAAAATCGAATATAGATGTGAGGTAGTTTGATATGCTTCAATTTTCCGTAACAACTGTGAGGTTGGTTTGGTACAATTCTTGAGTTCTTATGCCGCATATCAGTATCAAGGCCGAAGAGGTCATCAATTTTTTTGGTTTTCCACTCACTAACTCGATGATTCTTTCATGGATAGTGCTTGTGATATGTATTTTGATAGGCCGCTACTATGTGAGCCAGATCAAACATAAACGCAAGTCAACCCTGTTTTATGTTTTCCACAGTTTATTTTCAGGTCTGTATCGATTTTTGTCATCTATCCTTCACGAGAAAACAAGAGCGTTCTATCCGCTGCTTGCTGCATACTTTTTTTATATTTTGTTCAATAATTGGTTCGGTATGCTCCCAACTGTGGGTAGCTTGATGATACGACCGTTTGAGTCTGGGGGAGTGCATGCAAGTGAACCGGTTCAAGATCAACATGTTGACACGAGTGAAGACAAAACCATACTGAACACTGAACAAAAGCCAGAAAATATCGGAGAGAGCATACATAGAGTTCCTTTTTTTCGAGCGAACAATGCAGACCTGAACACAACTTTTGCTCTTGCGCTCATCACGGTATCACTCATCCAGTGGTATGGCATCAAATACAATGGAGTAGGTGGATATCTCAAGAAGTTCTTCAACTTCAGCAGTCCAATCATGTTTTTTGTGGGTATTCTTGAGCTCATATCTGAGCTTTCACGTATCCTTTCGTTCTCGTTCCGTTTATTTGGCAACGTGCTCGCTGGCGAGGTCTTGATCACGATCGTTGCATTCTTACTGCCTTCAGTCGTATCGTTCTTTCTGATACCGTTTTATGTATTGGAGCTCATGGCTGGTGCTATCCAAGCGCTTGTCTTTACGATGATATCAGCAGTTTTGATCAATATGGCGACCACCAAAGCCCATCATTAAAATTATTATTTTATTCTTATACCTATGGATGTAGCCACCATGAAAGTGCTCGCCACCGCGTTATCAATCGCTATTGGTACGATAGGACCTGCTATCGCAATCGCCCTCATTGGCTCTAAAGCCATGGAATCTATTGGACGAAATCCAGAGGCAGCATCAACCATCCAGACCAACATGATTCTTGCGATCTCATTTGCTGAGTCACTGGCAATTTTTGCACTCGTTGTCGCGCTGATGATCAAGTTTGTCTAATACACGAAAGTAATCAATATATTATTTACATATTTATGGAAGCACTCGGGATAGACCCAAAGCTCTTGATCGCACAGATTGTGAATTTTGGTATTTTCTACTTTATATTTCGCAAATTTATCGCTGCACCGCTGCTTTCATATCTAAAAAAGCAACAAGACGAGGAAGTGCATCGCCAGAAACTATCAACAGATCTTGAAAGTGCCCATACTTCTATGGAGTCAGAAAAGGTAAAGATGCTCAAGGAGATGAAGGAAAAGCAAAAGGAGCTCATGACCGAGGCAAAAAAAGCAGCTGATGAATCAAAAGCTGATCTCATTGCACAAGCTCAGAAGCAATCAGAGGATATTGTGTCTGCTGGCAGGGAAATGCTAGAAATAGAGAAAAAGGAAGTGCAAAAGCAACTCAACGAACAAGTGAAGCAGATGGCAAAGTTGACTATCGAAAAAGGCCTCAATGAGTACCTGACCCCAGATGCTCAGAAAGAGATCACCAAGCAAATCCTGTCAAATAAATAAGCCGACATATGAAACTCACACCAGAACTTCGTCAAGACCTAAAAAACTTTTTGAAGTCACGTCTGACTGATCAGACTGTCTTGGCTCATGTATATGCGCCATATGAGTTGTCAAAGGATGAATTGCACATGATCAAGACCAGATTCCCCATACTTTCTGGTGCAATTTTGTCAGCACACATTGACCCAACACTCATTGCGGGTTTTGTGGTAGAAGTTGGCTCGCAGCGTATAGATTGCTCTGTCAAATCTAGGATCGATACAATTTTTGCCTAATCTTTATCCATACATTATGTCAACTATCCAGATCAATCAACTCATCAAAGATTTTGAAAAAGAACTTGCAATGCAAGAGCGGTCAACTGGAAATGTGCAAGAAGTTGGTATAGTGCAGGAGATCAAAGATGGTGTGGTCATAGCGAGTGGACTATCTCAGGCCTCATATGGGGAGTTGGTAAAGTTCGAGACAGGTGCTGATGGTATGATCGTTGATTTGATGCCTGACAATGTGGGTATCGTCGTGCTGGGTAAATATGAGGATATTACTTCCTCTAGCCGAGTCACGGCTACTGGGAAACAACTTTCAATCGGCGTATCTGATCAAATACTCGGTAGAGTGGTGAATACCCTCGGCCTTCCAGAAGATGCAAAAGATCCAGTGAAGGCAAGCAAATATTATCCCGTGGAAAAGATTGCCCCCGGTGTCGTCACCCGTAAATCGGTATCAGTGCCACTACAGACGGGTATCAAGTCTATCGATGCGCTTATCCCGATTGGTCGAGGACAGCGTGAGTTGATCATCGGTGATCGTGGTACAGGCAAAACGACCCTGTGTACTGACACGATCATCAACCAAAAAGGTCAGGATGTCATCTGTATCTACTGTGCAATTGGTCAAAAAAATTCAAAGATTGCCTCAATAGTTGAGTTGCTGAAGGCACATGGTGCTATGGACTATACCGTAGTGCTCAAAGCCTCAGCATCTGATTCTGTTGCATTGCAATATCTTGCCCCGTACTCCGCATGTGCTATTGCCGAGTATTTTATGGATCAAGGCAAGGATGTCCTCGTGATTTATGATGATTTGACCAAGCAGGCCTATGCCTATCGACAGATTTCACTCATCCTTCGTCGTCCGGCAGGACGTGAGGCATATCCCGGAGATATTTTTTATCTTCACTCACGACTTCTTGAACGTGCGTGTCGACGTGATGAGAAGTTTGGTGGCGGTTCAATCACTGCGTTGCCAGTGATCGAGACACTTGAAAACGACGTGTCGGCATACATCCCTACCAACGTCATCTCTATCACTGATGGACAGATATTTCTTGAAACTGATTTGTTTAACGCTGGCATGCGTCCTGCAGTCAACGTCGGTATTTCCGTTTCACGTGTCGGTGGATCAGCACAGACCAAGGCTATGAAGCAAGTCGCTGGCAAGCTCAAGCTCGATCTCGCTCAATATCGTGAGCTGGCTGCATTTTCACAATTTGAGTCTGACTTGGATCCAGAAACCAAAAAGTTCTTGAACCGTGGAGCAAAGGCAACTCAACTCCTCAAGCAAAATAAAAACAACCCCTATGATCTCGCTTCCGAAGTAGCAGTGTTTTGGGCGATGAACAATGGACATCTTGATGAGATCGATGTCAAAGAAGTAGAAGCATGGGAGAAGACCTATCTCGATGCATTGAGACATAGCCACAAAAAACTTGTCACCAAAGTCAATGAGAAAAAGATTTTAGATAAGGAGGATGAAGAGGTATTGTTAAATATTGTTAAATCGATATAAGAAATGTACGAATTAATCTTTGAAACTGATAATTTTGTTGTTGAGGCTCCCCCAAAACCGTTTGTTTCTAGAGAAGAAGGTGGTCATATTCGTATAAGAATAAAGGATGAGTCGATAACAGATAGAACAAAGTTGTCGTCTAAAGTAGCTATTGAATATATGAAGTTGTCTATGGTAGTGGGAGAAGCAATGGAAGTAGTTATGAATAGTCAGGGTATTCCAGTTGTAAAGGTCAACTATCAAGATATGGGGAATTGGTCATACAAACAAGGAAAAAAGCCTTTTTTACACTACCATATATTTGGTCGCGTATTAGGTGTGAAGAATCAACCATTTCCTGAATCTGTTTATTTACCTGATCGCTCATCTGGATTTTATAATGAATTCAAACCGCTAAATAGTAACGATGTAAATAAATTGAAAACTAAAATAATCGAAATCATGAAGAGTGATAAATATTTACATTTTGTTTAGAAAATGAACCTTAGAGCTGTCCGTAAAAAGACAAAATCAGTCAAAAACGTAAAGAAAATTACTAAAGCCATGCAAATGGTTTCTGCAGTCAAAATGAAAAAGTCAGTCGCAGAGGAGACTGAAGGTAGACCATACCGTACAAGCTTGTACCAACTCTTGCAATCAGTTGCCGCCAAAATCGATATTAGCCACTCACCGCTACTACAAGCACCTCCTGCAGACAAAAATAGAGACCTCGTGATCTACATATCAGCAAACAAAGGCCTTTGTGGGGCTTTTCACGTAAACCTTTTGAGATACGCAATCAAACATATCAATCTCAAGGAGACTGAGTTTATCACCCTTGGCACGAAAGGCGCCCAGCTCATCAGTCGGTTTGATCGTGATATTTTGTCAGACTATTCGTCAGGACATCCCATGACCCAAGTGACCGCGATATTCGATCAAGTTGTAGCTTTATTTTTGTCTGGTTCATTTCGCTCAATCAAGCTTCTGTACACGCAGTATATTTCAGCTACAAAATCTGATGTTGTGCTCGATCAACTTTTACCTTTTCAATCCAAAGATACCAAAAGTGCTGTCACAACAGAGCAGACAAACCTCGAATATCTTATTGAGCCATCACCAGCATCTCTCGTTGATCCGCTTTTGAGAAGTATTGTTGAGGAAAAAATCCGTGGTGCTGTGATCTCTTCTCAAGCTGTTGAGCATAGTATGCGCATGATGGCGATGAAAAATGCTACAGACAATGCATCTGATGTCATTTACAGTTTGACACTGATCGGAAATAAGTTACGTCAGTCAAAGATCACGGGAGAGCTCCTTGATATGATCACGGCAAAGGAGAGCGTTGAGAGTAACTGAGAACTGATAATTGACAGTGTATAACGTTGTCAATTGTTAATTTTCAATTATCAACTAAATTATGAAAGGATCCATACTATCTATCAGAGGTGTCGTCGTTGACGTTCAGTTTGCCGAAAATGAAACCCCAAAAGTGTACGATGCGCTGCATGTCAAAACATCAGATGCAATGCTTACTCTCGAGGTCGAGACTGTGCTGAGTCCAGGTGCTGTTCGTACAGTAGCCATGGGATCTACCTATGGTTTGACTATTGGTATGGAGGTCGTCAACACAGGCAAATCAATAGAAGTGCCTGTTGGTGAGGAGACTCTTGGTCGCATATTCAACGTACTTGGTGAACCAGTCGATGAGCTGCCTGCGCCAAAAGCAAAGAAACGATATTCTATCCATCGAGATGCACCGACTCTTGCAGAACAATCAGGAAAAGCCGAAGTTTTTGAAACAGGAATCAAGGTCATCGATCTGATAGCTCCATTTATCAAGGGAGGAAAAGTAGCCATATTCGGCGGAGCTGGAGTTGGAAAGACAGTCACTATCCAAGAAATGATTCATAACGTTGCAAAGGTGCACTCAGGTGTATCAGTATTCACCGGAGTAGGTGAACGTACTCGTGAAGGAAATGACTTGTGGCATGAGATGCAAGAAACCAAAGTCATTGACAAGACGTGTCTCGTATTTGGACAGATGAACGAGCCACCAGGCAACCGTCTCCGTGTGGCACTCACAGGAGTGACTATGGCAGAGTACTTCCGTGATGAGAAAGGGATGGACACGCTCCTATTCATTGACAATATTTTCCGCTTTGCCCAAGCAGGTTCAGAAGTATCAGCACTTCTTGGCCGTATTCCATCTGCAGTCGGATATCAGCCAACACTTGCGAGCGAGATGGCAGCATTGCAGGAGCGCATAACGTCTACAAAAAAGGGATCGATCACCTCTATTCAGGCTGTGTATGTACCTGCAGACGACTATACTGATCCAGCACCGGTGGTGACCTTCTCACATCTTGATGCGTCTATATCACTTGAGCGTGCTCTTGCCGAGCAAGGACTTTTCCCTGCCATTGACCCACTCACCTCAACAAGTCGAGCGCTTGATCCAGAAATAGTTGGTGAGGAACACTATCAAGTAGCCCGTGATGTACTCAAAACCTTGCAACGATACAAAGACCTCCAGGATATCATCGCTATCCTTGGTATGGAGGAGTTGTCAGAGGAAGATAAAAAGACAGTATCACGAGCTCGCAAGATCCAGAGATTTCTCACTCAGCCGATGAACGTTGCAGAGGCTTTCACGGGGCGCCAGGGACGGTATGTGAAGCGTGAAGACACGATCAAAGGATTCAGAGAGATCCTCGATGGTAAACACGATGATAAAGGAGAACAGGCATTTTATATGAAAGGGAATATTGAGGAAGTTGTCTAATATCACTTTGTTACACCATGATCAAGCTAAGTGTGGTCACACCAAAAAAAGTCGTTCGATCAGTTGAGGTGAGTTCTCTCACCGCTCCTTCTGCTGACGGTGAGATCACCGTGTTGCCGCACCATCGTCCACTTTTAGCTCTATTAACAGAAGGCATCGTCACATATCGTACTGGTGGGGTAGAGGAGTCACTGGCCATAGGTGGAGGATATCTGCAAACAGACGGTAAGTCTATTCAGATCCTCGTCTCTCGGGCGTATGGGCAGGATGAGATTGACGAAAAACTAACTGCTGAAGCCATGACTCGTGCCCAAGAACTACTCAAGAGTTCTCCTGAGGCTGCAAACAGAGCGGAGGCTCAATCCATGCTCAGGCGCTCTATCATCGATTCGAAGCTGCTCAAACGTCGTGCACATAGATCGAGCTGATTTGACACCCATAAAAACCGTACTACACTTAATTTAAGCTATATAAATTTTTTTATCCTATGACGGAAGTTCACAATTTACCAACTTCTCATCAGAAACCACAGGATGTCATGTCACTTGTTAATCAACTTGAAGGTCTTTGTGACGAGTATCTCGTCAAAAAAGCACCGTTTAGCCTCCCAAACAATGTCAAAGACATCATCGTCAAGCTTGCGTACCCACTTTCCATCATAGGAGCGGTGATTATGGTTTTGGCTATATTTGGTGCAGTTGCAGGTCTTCTGCTATATCTGGGAGTGAGTGGTCTTGCCCTACCTTTTGCAGGAACTGATGCTATTCCACGGTTTAACATACTTGGACTCTTGATCTCGGCCTTGCAGCTTGGGGTCAGCGTTTTGAGTGTGAAGCTGTACTTTCAAGCTATTCCAGGCCTGAAGACGATGACTCGCAAGTCATGGCACCTCGTCTATCTCGGATTCCTGCTCAGTGCAGTAAGCAATCTACTGTCATCACACAATATCGCAGCGATTGTCTTTGGTCTTTTGCCTTCGGCAGTAGGGCTGTTGATAGGGTTATATATCTGGTTCCAAGTGAAAGATAGATATACTCATTAAGAAATCCGTGTCTATTTGCTACCCCTCATCGCTCTGGTGAGGGGTATTTGTTTGACAATGGATGTTATAGACCGTACTATTCCGATGTTTGTCACTCGCTCAAGTCTATGTCATTGATCATCGTAGAATCTCCAACCAAAGCGCGTACTATCAGTCGCATCCTCGGAAGCGACTATACCGTGATTGCTAGCTATGGACATATTATGGATCTTCCTGACAGTAAAAGAGGTACGGCCATCAAGAAAAAAAGAGCAAAAAAAGGAAAAACACCAAGTACAAAGTCTGATCTCGACTACAGACTCGGTATAAATACCAAAACATATGAGCCAATATATGTAGTGTCAGAAAGAGGTAAAAAAATCGTGGCAGATATCAAGCGACTCAGCGCCTCGGCAAATGAGGTGTTGATCGCGACAGACCCTGACCGTGAAGGCGAAAGTATCGCTGCACACATAGCTGAGATTGTAGACGCACCAGAAAAAGTAAAAAGGGTCACGTTTCATGAAATCACACCTAAAGAAATCAAAGCCCAGATAGCACACGCCACTACGGTGAATCAAAATCTTGTGTCAGCACAAAAAGCACGTCGTGTGCTTGATCGCCTCGTTGGATACAAAGTATCGCCGCTTCTGTGGAGGAAGTTTTTCATGGGTTTATCAGCTGGTCGTGTTCAGAGTGTTGCTCTCAAAGCGGTAGTTGAACGTGAGGAAGAAATCAAAAAATTTGTACCCATATCGTGGTTCCAAGTATTTGCACATGTCAAGGATGTGGTATTTGAATACATTCAAAAAGACAAGGACCAAGCATCCCTCAAAACAGAGGAACAAGCGAAATCTCTCATCTCCTCATTATCTGGCAAATCATTTAGTGTTGACTCAGTTGTTGAGACTACCGGTACTCGAACTGCGCCAACGCCATTTACTACAAGTACTCTACAACAGACAGTCAGTGCACGACTTGGATATGCACCAAAACGCACCATGAGCCTGGCTCAACAGTTGTTTGAGGCTGGGTATATCACCTACCATCGCACAGATAGTGTGAACCTGAGTGATAGTTTTCTCGATTTAGCTGAATCGTACATCGTGAGTACGTATGGAGAGTCATACAAGCAAAGACGTACGTACAAAACAAAAAGTAAAAATGCCCAAGAAGCACATGAGGCTATCAGGCCTACCAATCTCGATCCAGACATAGCCTCACATATGAATGAAGATGCGGCACGTTTGTATCAGCTGATTTTTTCTCGAACAGTCGCAAGCCAGATGAGCGATGCGCGGGTGAACAAAGTAGTCGTATCAGCTGTGGTGAAAGACAAGCCAGATGTACAGTTTCGAGCAGATTTTCAATCAGTTGCATTTCCTGGATTTGCTAAGCTCTATGCTACAGATATTGGCGAGACGGTGCAAAATCCTTTTAAGAAGGATGACGTATTTGTACCTGACAACATGGAGTCAAAGTTGACCAGTACAAAACCACCTGCTCGCTACAGCGAAGCGACACTGATCAAGTTTCTGGAGGAGCAAGGTATCGGCCGCCCGAGTACGTACGCGAGCATTCTGACCACGATCGTCGAGAGAAAGTATGTGGAGATCGTCGAAAAGCGTCTTCATCCGACTGATACGGGTATCATGGTAGCTGAGTATCTCTCAAGTAAGTTCGCTGAGATCATGGACTATCAGTTCACCGCTGATCTTGAGCAAAAGTTGGATGATATCAGTACGGGAGAACGAAAGTTCATAGATGTCATGCTTGAGTTTGATGTGCCATTTGAAAAGATACTCAAGGTCAATATGGCTGATACCACAAAGGCAAATACAGGAGCTATCGTGCCAGACAGCAAGTGCCCCATCTGCGGCAAGCCGATGGTAGAGAAGCTCGGTAGATTTGGGAAGTTTTGGAGTTGTAGTGACTATCCAACTTGCAAAGGTATCGTACGTGTCAACAAAGACGGTAGAGCCCAGACAGAAGTGAACAGTGAGCTAGACAAAAAGGCTAGCAGCCTGGAGTTTCTGAGCCTGTATGAGCCGGCACCGAAAACCGATGAGGGCAAACCGTATTTACTACGCAGAGGTAGATTTGGAGAGTTTTGGGCTCATCCTGACTACCCAAAGGTCAAGGATGCCCAGCCTTTGAGGTTCACAGAAGCAGTCATTCTCAGGACATATGGTCCAGCACCGCTTGCCTCAGATGGCAAAAAAATGATCTTGCGCAATGGCAAGTACGGCTACTTTTGGGCACACCCTGACTATCCAAAGGTCAGAGAACTCCAAAAAGCAACAAAGTTGTCATGATTAGTGATCTACTTGAGCTTGTTTTTTGAGTAACCATACTGCATACTCTACTTCCGTGAGAGCACGCAAATATATCTTCATCTCCGGGGGGGTCATATCAGGCATCGGTAAGGGTATCACGTCAGCTTCTATCTCACTACTTTTGAAATCATGCGGATATACCGTAGCGCCGATCAAATTTGAAAACTATTTGAACGTTGATGCAGGCACCATCAATCCGATCGAGCACGGTGATACCTTTTTGTGCGATGATGGCACCGAGGCAGATATGGACATCGGTACATATGAAAAGTATCTCGACCAAGATATGGGTGCAGAGAACTATTGCACGATTGGGAAGATCTACAAAACAGTTATCGACAAAGAACGAAAGTTTGAATACAAAGGTGAAGATGTAGAAGCGATGCCACACATCATCGAAGAGATATTCTATCGCATCGAGCAAGCAGGTAAAAAACACGACTCAGATATCGTAGTTGTCGAGCTCGGAGGAACAGCAGGTGAATACCAAAATGTTTTGTACTACGAAGCAGCTCGTCAACTCACGCTGCGCAAGCCAGGAAGTGTGATCCATATTCACGTGAGCTATGTCCCTACACCAGGTCACCTTGGCGAACCAAAAACGAAACCCACCCAACTATCAGTGCGCACACTCAATGGTATGGGTATTCAGCCTGATTTTATCATTGCTCGTGCTGAGAGACCCTTGGACATCCGCAGACGAGAGAGATTGGCGCTTTTTTGCAATGTTGCTGCAGATGCGGTGATCAACAATCCAGATGTTGATCATGTATATCGGATCCCTGAAATCCTCGCAGAGCAAGATCTGCACAATAAAATCTTGGTGAAACTTGGTCTCTCGACCAAGCCAAAGAACTCCAATCTCAAGAGTTGGTATGATCTGACCAAAAAAATCGTCTCCATGAATAAGCAATCAGCACCACTTGATGTGGTTGTAGTAGGGAAATACTTTGGAACAGGCGAGTACAATCTGCGTGATGCGTATGCAGCACTTTTTGATGCGATTGATCATGCGAGTTGGAGTGTCGGAAAAAAAGTGAACACCCGGTGGATCAGTGCGCAAGATATCAAAAAAAGTGGAGTCGCAACGATCGGGCATCCCGATGGCATCATAGTACCGATCGGATGGGGCGAGCGTGGAGCAGAGGGCATGATTTCAGCGGCGGGATATGCACGTGAACAAAAAATACCATATCTTGGACTCTGCTATGGTATGCAGCTTGCAGTGGTCAGCTTTGCACGAGATATACTCGGCTGGAAAGATGCCAATACAACCGAAAATGCTCCGGATTCAAAGCACCCGGTCATCCATATGATCAAATCACAGGAAGAACTGATGAAACGACGTGCCTACGGTGGGACGATGCGACTCGGGAGCTGGGAAGCACTGCTCAAGCCAGGTACCCAAACCTTTGGTATTTACATGGATAAAGATAGCTTCCGTCTCCAAAAAGATGGCTCCAAACTCATCTCTGAGCGTCATCGTCATAGATATGAGTTCAATGATGAGTTTGCTAAACAGATAGAGTCGGCAGGGCTCATCATCTCAGGTCGCTCAAAAGTCGAGGGACTGGTCGAGTTCATCGAGCTTCCCATCTCTATGCATCCCTTTTATGTTGCTACTCAGGGCCATCCTGAGTACAAATCTCGCCCACTCAGTCCACACCCCGTCTTCATAGCCTTCATTGAAGCTTGTAAAAAAGCGTCTAAATGATACAATTACCCTCAAGTTCTCATTTCTATGGCCAACTCTTTTTCATTCAAAAATCTTACACTACAAGTCGGTGACACGATCACGGTCGATTACCGTATCAAAGACGGAGAAAAAGAGCGTATCCAGGAATATCAGGGTATCCTCATGGCTCTCAAGGGAGGTTCAGATACCTCACGCATGATGACTATCCGCAAAATGTCGAAGTCAGGCGTTGGCGTTGAGCGCATCATCCCGATCGCTTCACCTTTCATCGCTGATATCCGCCTCGATAAAAAATCAACCTTCCAAAAGGCCAAGCTCTACTTCCTCCAAGATCTCTCAGAACAAGAGACACGACAAAAGCTGTATAAGCAAAAGAAAACCGTTGCCAAAGTAGCTGTGCCAAAAAAAGCTAAAAAGGCGAAAACACCTGCAAAAGCTGAAAAAGTCGTTGAGGCAAAAACCTAATCTCTGTCTGCTCCGTCTCGCACTTCATGGTTCATGTTCTATGTTTTATAGTTTATATTCCACGCTTCGTGCTATGATATTTTGATGCCTGCATTTGACCATGCACAAAATCGTGTCAAGGGAGCAATCGGAGAACTCCACGCGATCCTATTTCTCAAAAAGAAAGGGTATCGCATCATCGATCAAAACTATTATGTCAGAGGTGGTGAGATAGACCTCATCGCAGAAAAACCAAATGGGTCCATAGCTTTTATCGAGGTCAAGGCGCGTCAAAATCTCATACATGGGATGCCCTATGAGTCAGTGACCAAAAGCAAACTTCACAGACTATCCAAATCGATACAGTTCTATCTGTTGAAAAACGATTATCACAAGCGTAAACTCTCGCTTGAAGTCATATCGATCATCTTGAATCCGGACATGACTGTCAAGCATATCGATCATTACGATGATCTATCGATCAATATGTGAACAAGGGGAGCAGATCCCCGATAAGCCCTCTCAACTACCAAAACAGCCCCGCTACGACCATGAAAGTGGACGCACACGGGGTTTGTTTTATTCAGAGCTTGTTGCTACAATACCTATCGCCTCTGGTCCCATCGTCTAGTGGCCTAGGACGTCGGGCTTTCATCCCGAAAATCACGGGTTCGACTCCCGTTGGGATCACCAATGATATTGATTGATTCTCCATGCACAGACCCCAAAGTTATGATGAGTAATCTATTGTACTTTGACTCCATATGAGTCGTGAAAAACCTCCGCATCCCGTTATCATCGTTTCTGGTTTGGGTGACAACGTGAAATTACTTGAACTTGCGACACATAGACTGAGTGTATATGAGCTGAAGCCAGTCATATTCCGCGTCGGTTGGGAGGAAGAGTCAGATCTCCAATCAAAAATTGATGGACTGAACAAATATGCACATGTGCTGCGTGAGATATATGGACAAGTATCGGCAATTGGTATCAGTGCAGGTAGTAGTTTGATCTTTGCTGCAGGTGGCATCGATAGGTATACCACTGTGACCAACGTAGCTGGTCGTGTTTTTAAGGGCCCTATGCAAGGACTACGAGGTTTTAATCACGCAACCAGGTCAAGCACTATCTTTAGACAATCAGTGAGCGAATCTGAACGGCAAATACAAGCATTGGATCATAAACTAATGAGTAGGATCCAGACCTTTCGAGGAATATATGATGAGGTCGTCCCGCCAGAAACGACGAGGATTGATGGAGCATCAAACAACTTGTACCCCACAATTGGTCATGTGCCCACTATCGCATCAGTGCTCCTGTTTTCGAGACGATTGCCTCCATTTATCACTGGATCGATACATGATTCCTCAAGTCACGAGACGTAGCGATGGTCCTAGCCATGATATGTAACTGTGCTTTGTCATAACTCACGTGCATCGTTGACTTTGTCGATATCGAGCTCAATAATTTACACATGACTCGTTTTTATAAAACTATTGTCTCCGAAATATTCCTGGTAGGCAGCTATTTTTTCTATTAACTTGACTGTAATTATACTTTTTGGGATGCATAGCAGCACTACGAACTATGATTTGTAAACAATGATATTGAATTAATATTTTTTTGTAGTTTATAATCAAATGTTGATTTGACTCATGATATAGATAAATCATCTTTATCATGGGTATACTATGATGGTGAAATACTTCGTTGTTCTATTGGCTCTGGTTGCCACTGCATACATCTTTGTCTTTAGACAGAACGTTACACCCCTAATCACTGATTCGTCACGTATTGCTTCGACTAGTGAGAGTCAGGCAACGCCATCACAAGCAAGTGTGAAAACGGTCGATCAATATGCATATGAGGTCATCCCTCTTGCAGATCACACCATCCATCTGTATTCGAATTTGGATGAGAAGCTGACTTCATCAGCACTATTCGCAAAATATGATTGTTTATCAGCAACGAGCGGTGGATTTTATGATGAGCATGATCAGCCAATCGGATTATTTATTTCAGAACATCAATTGCTTAGGCGATCTATTGGCCATGATCTTTTTATCGGATATGTCTCTTCACGCGATGGTACATCGATACGTATTAGTCGAGAACCGCCAAGTGAAGATGTGTTGTGGGCACTACAATCTGGTCCGATCGTCTGGGATGAAGGAGTTACCACAATCAATATGAAATCAGACGAAAACGCTCGTCGGATCATCGCTGCAGTCGACGAGGTCGGGAGAGGATACTTGATCTCGATCACTGCTCAAGACTCCGAATACAGTGGTCCACCGATGATGCGGATACCTCAAGTATTAGAAAAGATACAAGCAAAGGAAAACATCCGTTTTCGCATGGGACTCAATTTAGACGGTGGCTTTCATTCATTCTTCAAAAACAGTATCGTGAATCAAAGCTCGCTCGCAACTCCAGGAAGTATCTTGTGTGTCCGATGACTAGAGCTTTCTCAGTGATTTGAGTATGAGTAACGTCGCAAGTGTAAAGAAGATGATATACGCAAATTGCAATGTCGAGGAGAGGATCAGCGAAATGAGAAAAAGTATTGGCAACCAAGAGCTCCCCCGCCAATCCATGATCCCAGCAAGGATCAGGTAGAGGATAGCGATCGCTACGATGCGTTGTTTCACATACCAAGTGACTAGAGGGATCCCATAGACGACGAGTTGATATGGGTAGAGCAAGATCACAACACAAAGGAGAAGCGCAATGAGCGTGATAGTCGAATATCTATTGTGTACACTGTAGTATATGCGTCGCGCAAATTGGGTGATTTTACTAGTCATCTGTGTGATTGTATCAAGTCCGATGATCTCAAAGCAAGTGCGGGCGGTTGAACCTGCTTGGATAGATGTCTCAAACATCGCAACAGTGCCTGAAAATCCAGCAGTACGTGATGTTTTCACTTGCTTGATCGTCACTACATATTCCAATCCAGACAAACTCGCCTGCGGTCTCGTAGTACCTGGTGCGCCAGACAATACGCGCGCCATTGATATCTGTATGAAAAGTGATGAGATAGGCACGGGCTATCTGGGATACAGTAATGGTACTCGAAGTTACAAATGCTCCACGAACACTCACCCAAACAATACGGTGACTCCAGGTGAGTTCGATCTCGTTGCAGTCTCATTTGATTGCGACGGTAACTGCTCTACGATCGTCAAGCGTCATCGGATACGTATCTTAGATCGAGCAGCTGCACCCCCATCACCAACTCCTACTGAATTTGTACCCACACAGCCGATCCCCACTGCTATTCCAACTGTCATGGTGATACCGACTGGTGTGTCTATTGAGCCGACGGATATCCCTCGTATTCTCCCGTCCACACTCACCCAGCCGACTATACAACCAATGTATGTGCCTACAACACCGATGACAAACTCGATAGATGCATCATTGGTCGTTCAGCGTCCCTACAGTGTGCCAATAGTCAGATCTCAGCATCCAGAGACTCTCGCTATGCAAAATCTGATGAAACAGAGACCCAAGATACTCAATGACTTTATGTCGTACTCGAACGAATTTATCAGCGATACTTTTCGACCCTTCACTCGCAGATCAGACATACGGCCCTGGGAAGCTACTAAAACAGTTTTAAGTATGCTTTATCTAAACTTTATCAATGAAGCCGGATTGTAGATAGGTCCCGTCCGCCAGCTGGCGGATTCACCGGGATGACAAAAGGAACCAGTCAATATAGATCTGTGTATCGCTAATCAATGAATTTGATCAAGAGTACGCATTCTCCTCGAATCTGAGATAAATCGACATCAGGTGGTGAAGCATTGATCACTTCTTCATATTTTTTTGTAAGTTCTCGCGCTATGATGACCTCTGCGGTCGGATACATACTTTTGACGATGCGTACTGACTCGGCGATCCGCTCAGGTGAATCATATGCGACAAACACTGTGTCTTTCATAGACTGATGCACGAGATGGATTTTGTCTAGTAATTTTTTAATGTCGTTTTCTTTTCGCGACAAAAATCCCAAAAACATAAACTGATCATGCTTCATCCCGGAGATGACGAGTGCAGTATCGACAGCAGATGGTCCGGGTATCACCGTGTAGGGAATATCACGCTTTTTGATCGTAGAGACGAGGAGATGACCCGGGTCACTGATGACGGGCATGCCTGCCTCGCTGACTAGTGCGATATTTTTACCATTTTGGAGCCAGTCAATGATGTCTGGAAGTTTTTCAAATTCAACTTCTTTGTAATACGAAACAATCATCGGCTTGTTGGGTATAGCCTGATTGCTCATCTCGCAGATCGCAACTACCTTTCTCCACAGAGTATCAAAGGACCGCGTATCTTCGGTGAGGATGATATCAACTGTCGCAAGTGTGTGTGCAGCACGCAGTGACAGGTCATCTAGGTTGCCGATGGGAGTGCCGATGATATAAAACATAATTGATTATAAATGAGACAAGTCGTTTACTGTCAGAACTGATATTGAAATGGCATTTTTTAGCTCAAGGAGACTGATGCCTGTATTGGATAAATTCACATTTTTTAATAGTGCTTTCCAATCATCGATGGTGCATCGTTTTCCAAACACTATTCTGTAAATGAGCGCCCTTAGAAATCCCCCATGACTCACCAGAACAGTATCTTCTTTGATCGTGTGGAGAAAAGCAAAACAGAGATCAACTCTATCCAAAAACTGTTGGAAATTTTCACCATCCTTGAAGTCTGCTTTGCTATCGAGAGATGTCTCATGAAACCGAACATTGTAATCGTGCAGGATAACTTCCTCATCCGATAACCCGTTAGTATGCGAAGGTCGAACTCTTTCGTGCAAAAAATCAGTGATTTTGACTTCAATATCTACTACTGCACCTATAGCCTGAGCAGTTTCGACTGCTCGGATAAGTCGGCTGGAGTATATATTATGTACAGAAATATCTTGAAAACGGTGAGAAATTCGCTCAAGCTGTTTTCGACCATGAACTGACAATGGTGAATCATTCTGCTTTATACCAGATATATTCGTATTTGACTCTGCGTGTCGGACGAGATAGATACGAGTCATATGTTAGAATTGTAACACTGATTGTCCTAACCATTTAGCAATTGAACAATATATCAATTTTATTCTTATATGCACTTTGATCTTCTTGAAACCCTTCGTACACTTGGACCCTACGCTATGTGGGTCACATTTGCGATCATATTTGCCGAATCTGGACTGTTTTTTGGTTTTTTTCTCCCCGGTGATTCTCTCTTATTTTCAGCTGGTGTACTTGCCTCACAGGGGTTCATGCCGATTGCAGTATTGTCTATTGGGTGCTTCATAGCTGCAGTGGCAGGAGATAGTGTTGGTTATTGGTTCGGAAAAAAGTACGGAAGAGGTGTGTTTGAAAAAGAGAAACTCCCACTCGTGAAAAGACACCATCTCGAAAAAGCAGAGAAATTCTATGAAAAACATGGTAGAAAAACGATCATACTTGCACGTTTTGTGCCCATCGTACGTACATTTGCTCCCATTGCCGCTGGTATAGCCAAGATGGAGTATCGCACTTTTATCAGCTACAACATCATTGGCGGGTTTGTGTGGGGAGTCGGAGTGACACTTGCGGGATATTTCCTAGGCAGTCTCATCCCCGCAGACAAGATTGACAAATATCTCCTCCCGATCATCCTATTGATTGTGTTGATATCTATTTTGCCAGCGGTGAAACATATCCTGGATGAGAAAAAGGAAGGTAAGAAAAAGGGTGATGATCCAGCTGAACAGCTGATTCTGCCATGATACACTACATATCATGTTCAAGCTCACTTCATCATTTGTGCCAACTGGCGATCAACCTGAGGCAATAACAGGGCTCACTGAGGGTGTCCGTGCTGGTTTCAAAAATCAAGTTCTTCTCGGGGTGACTGGCTCGGGCAAAACGTTTACGATGGCAAATGTCATCCAAAACTTGAACATGCCCGCGCTCATCATCTCACACAATAAAACGCTTGCTGGACAACTCTATCAAGAGTTTCGTGATTTCTTTCCGACCAATGCAGTGAGTTATTTTGTCTCGTACTATGATTATTATCAACCTGAGGCATATATTCCTAGTAGTGACACTTATATCGAAAAAGAGGCGCAGATCAATGACACGATCGACAAACTCCGCCTCCAATCCACGGCAAATATCTTGACACGTAGCGATGCAATAGTCGTATCGTCTGTCAGCTGTATATACAATATCGGCAATCCTGACTCATGGGGCAATATGATGCTACCGATCAAATCAGGTGATCCAGCTAACTGGCCCGAGATATCGCGTCGACTGGTCGAGCTTCTGTATGATCGGAGTGAGTTTGAGTTTAAGCGCGGCACCTTTCGCTTGCGTGGAACATATATGGATATTTACCCTGCATACGAGGATTTCGCATTTCGCGTCGATTCGCACATGGGTGTCATCACCGATATCATGACCTTTGATCCATTTACCGGCAAACCCCTTGATGTTCCCGCGTTGTCAACTATCAACTGTAAGTTGTCAATTATCTTACTCTATCCTGCCAAACACAACCTCACCAGCCGACCCCAGTTTGCAGCTGCAGAAGCACAGATACGATCTGATCTCGCACGTGAAGCTGCTGCGCTCAAGGCACAAGGCAAAGAGTTTGAGGCACGACGACTCACTCAAAAAGTGAACTATGACCTCGAAATCATGAAAGAAGTCGGATACGTGAACGGGATTGAGAACTACAGTAGATACTTTGATGGGCGCAAGCCAGGAGAAACTCCGTTTAGCCTACTGGACTACTTTCATAAAGCATACGGAAGTGACTTTTTGGTGTTTATTGATGAGAGTCACATGAGCGTACCTCAGATACGGGGCATGTTCAACGGTGATTTCGCTCGTAAGAAGACGTTGATTGACTACGGATTCCGTCTCCAAGCAGCGTACGATAATCGTCCGTTGAAGTTCGATGAGTTTTATCCAAAAGGTCCACACTTTATCTATGTTTCGGCAACACCACATGATTGGGAGACAGATATGGCAAGGACTGAAGCACAATCTAAGGTTCAAAGTTCAAAGTTGAAGGTTGAAGGTTCAAAAATAACGAAGGCAAATGGCTATACTGGAATTGTCGAACAGCTTGTCAGACCGACCGGTATCGTCGATCCACAGATCACGATCCGACCTGCGGCAGGTGAAATACCCGATGTAATAGCCGAGATAGTAAAACGAGCAAACATAGGTGAGCGCACGCTTGTCACCACTCTGACCAAAAAGACAGCTGAAGACCTGACCGAGTATGTGAAAGAACGTGGCGTCAGAGCTGCGTATCTTCACTCAGATATTCTCACGCTTGAACGTTCAGATATTCTGGATGATTTGAGAAACAATAAGTTTGATGTACTGATTGGAGTCAATCTTTTGCGTGAGGGTCTTGATCTACCTGAAGTGACGCTGGTTGCTATCCTGGACGCTGATAAAGAAGGATTTTTACGGTCACGCATATCACTGACTCAAACCATGGGACGTGCCGCTCGTAACATCAAGGGCGA
>CAZJWN010000004.1:20898-28553 GCA_964550105.1 uncultured Gammaproteobacteria bacterium | reverse complement strand
AAAGACGAGGTCGGTGTCGAGCTGGTCGCTGGAGAACATCAGCTCATCCTGCGTGGTCTATCACCCGTGACTGCATACACCCTCATCGTCAGTGGTCGAGATAAAGCGGGCAATGAAGCCCGCTCAGATCGTCAAAACTTTACTACGGCAACAGATACTAGGGCACCAAAAATCAGTAATGTCAAAATCGAGGGTAGCACTACCAAAGTGGCCGGAGGATCAAATCAAAAACTTGCCCAGTTTGTCGTCTCCTGGACGACCGATGAGCCAGCAACCAGTCAAGTAGAGTTTGGTGAAGGCACCGGCACATCATACCCCCAAAAGACCCAAGAGGAATCACAATACAAAGTGAATCATCTCGTGGTCATATCCAACATACCGCCATCGCGTGTGTACCATATGCGAGCACTATCAAAAGATAGCACTGACAATCTCGCCTCATCCCCAGATTTAGTGACTATATCAGCCCGAGGGAGTGATGACGCGCTTGAGCTAGTGACAACCAACCTGCTTGAAACATTTGGCTTTTTGCGGGGAGTAGTTGGACAATAAATATGGCAGACACCAAACCTATTATCGATATCAAAGATATTCACAAGAGTTTCTTTGTAGGCAATCAGGAGATACCTGTCCTCAAAGGTATGTCGCTACGGATCATGCCTGAAGATTTTCTCGTCATCATTGGACCTTCGGGATCTGGAAAGTCTACACTGCTGCATACATTGCTTGGATTAGAGATTCCCACAACTGGTGAAATCAGTTTCTTTGACCAGAATATGTACCTCAATACCACTGAGGATGACCGGAGTGAGATGCGCAAGCAACATGTGGGACTGGTGTATCAACAACCAAATTGGATCCGCTCAATGACGGTGATTGAAAATGTAGCTTTCCCACTCATCCTACGCGGATATCGCAAGGAGCTCGCTCAAGACATAGCCTATCAGGCACTCGATCGTGTCAATATGACCAACTGGGCAAAGCAGGTGCCCGCAGAACTCTCGGGAGGACAACAACAACGCGTATCGCTCTCTCGATGTATCGTCCACAATCCTGAGGTGGTGGTGGCTGATGAGCCGACGGGCAACCTCGACTATGAATCGGGCGAAGAGATCATGAAGTTGCTCCAGAGTCTCAACGTGCAGAACAAAAAAACGGTCATCATGGTCACTCACGACGTCGAATATCTGAAGTATGCCACGTGCGCCATCAGAATATTTGATGGAAAGATCGCGGGATATTTCACCAAAGACAAGATGGAGGACCTGATCGATCAGTTACACACAAAACATCTAGACAAAAACGAAAATAAGCAGGCCTATGATAAGCAAAATAAATAAACTATTCTCGTTGATTCGTAGTATTCCGAAGCGGGTGTTTTCTTTGGGTGTATTTCTAGTGCGAAAATCACGCCTATTGCTCCTCGTGTTCCTCTACTCCGTATATCTCTCTTGCTTCTCGTTGCAGCGGATACCGATCTTGGGGCTCATCCTCAAACCATTCCTTGGAAGAGTGGCACTTTTTATCACCACAATCATTTATAAGCTGAGTTTTAATAAAACTGGGGTAAATGCATTCAATCTCATTGAGCTTGGAATCAAAAACATCCAGCACAAAAAAACTCGGTCGCTCGTCACTATCGGTGGTATGGCACTCGGTATCGGATCAATCGTCTTTTTGCTTTCGTTGGGGTATGGGGTGCAGAAACTTGTCGTCAGCCGGGTCACTCGTCTAGATGAGCTTCAGCAGGCTATCATCACTGCACCTCCTGGAAGCAAGGTGCGGATCGATGATGACCTCCTCTCAAAGATAAAGAAGTTCAATGGGGTCTCATCTGTTTTGCCTATGATCAGCACGGTCGGTCGCGTGAACTTCCGCAACTCCGTATCTGATATGGCTGTCTATGGGGTGACCACTCAATATCTATCACAATCAGCAGAGAAACCAGTGAAAGGAAAACTATTTCAAAGCAACGAGCTTGCACGCATCCACACCGGAGACAGTACAGATAGCGGAGTGGTCGCCGGCGCACAAGCGTCTCGGTTGCACAAGAGTATCGGTGATGAGCTTGGTACGATCAATTACTCTATCAGACCAGAAAAATGGATTGAGGTGTATGAAGCAGCCTCTCTGAGATCCAAGGTACTTGGTTTGACGAAGCGGACAGAGGGTCAAAATACAGCGACGCTGGTGCTCGGATCTGCATATGAAGGGAGTGAGTATGGCGATGTTGATTTGTATGGCTCTGATGCAGAAGAGACCATCAAAGCAGGTAAGTGGCTCAAAAAAAACTTTGGCTTGTGGGAAAAGACCGAGTGCGATACCGTCAATATCGACTGTGATGTGTCAGGAGAGTACAAAAAGATTCCTGAGGCAAGTGGTGAGGCTGCCTTGAAAGCAGCATATATTCCTGTCCTATCTGTTGATCTTTTTGGAGGTGTGATTCAAAAAAAACCAGGTGGTCAAGTGCTCGGATTGGAGGACGAGCGGACAACAGGAATCGTCGATCTGGTGAGTATCGAGGATATCACCGCTACCGGCTCAGCACTCCTCTCATTGACCGAGATAGCTTCTGAATCAGCCACAGTGAACTCGACCACAAAAATGGTAGAGGTCTCAGCATCAGCAAAGAAAGAAGCCGTGGTGAATCGTGCGATGCTTCAGGTGTTGGGGATCAAAGAGGACGCGGCCGTTGGTATGGAGTTTGATGTGTCTTTCATAGCGAGTGGAGATCTCCTACAAGAATCAGACCTTCGCATAGAATCTGTACCAAGCTCATATAAAATCGTTGGGGTTGTACCGCAAAATGTCAGCCCATTCTTTTATGTACCGTTTATAGATTTGCGGACGCTCGGGATACAGTACTACTCACTCGCAAAACTATCGTCACAGACTCAGTCTGCATTGCCACAAATCAGACAACTGGTCGAGGGCATGGGATTTGGCACCACCTCGACTGCAGATACAGTCGAGCAGATTGATCGTCTATTTCAAACTGTCCGGCTCGTGTTGGTCGCACTCGGTGTCATCGCCCTCTGTATCGCTGCTATGGGTATGTTCAATACGCTCACGGTGTCGCTCCTCGAAAGAACTCACGAGGTGGGTCTGATGAAAACTATGGGGATGAAGTCTGATGAGATCGAAGATTTGTTCATGATTGAGTCGGTCTTCATGGGGCTCACGGGTGGCATAGTGGGGCTCCTATTTGGCTTCGTTTCAGGCAAGGCACTTGGGATACTTCTCACGGTGTTTAGTGTCAGAAGTGGTGCGGGAGTGCTCGATATATCATATATTCCTCCTACACTCATCATCTTTATCATGCTGCTCTCGCTCGTCGTCGGATTTATCACTGGCATCTATCCTTCGCAGCGCGCCAAGCAGATATCAGCACTCAATGCACTGCGGTATGAGTAGCCTTCTAAAATAATTGCTTCTCCTCTTCGGTCTCTGAAGTGTCAATGAGACGATGTGGGGACTGACTCGCGGCGACTGCAAGCTCGTCACACTGCTCGTTTTCAGCATGCCCCGTGTGACCGCGGATCCATGAAAACTTGACTTTGTGATCTCGTACCAAGGGTAGGAGCATTTCCCAGAGGTCACGATTGGCGACTGGCTTTTTTTGCGCATTGCGCCATCCGCGTACTTGCCAGTTATCTATCCACTTTTTAGTAAATGCATTGACGATGTACTCTGAATCGGTGACTACAGTCACTTGGGTTCCTGGGGGACTAGCGAGAAGGCCGGAGATGACGCCACGCAACTCCATCCTGTTATTGGTCGTTTTGATGTATCCCTGTGAGCCTGTGGCTACCGTTTTTGCATCTTGTTTCAAGATATACCCATAGCCTCCCGGACCTGGGTTTCCCGAGCAGGCACCATCTGTGTACAGAGTGAGCATATGAGCCAAGCTTACCTGATCTGTAGATCATTTTCTAGTCGTCGTGCGGATGATTGGCCGTGTCGAGTCCATGTGTCATAATAGGCGCATGCATACACTGACTGTTGATGGATATGAGACATATAGTGCGGAGCTCAAACAAAAACTCGCTCAGCGACCCTCAGTGGTAGCCGAGCTCACCCGAGCTCGTGATATGGGAGATCGGAGTGAAAATGCTGCATATAAAGTGGCCCGGTCTCAGCTCTCCGCACTTGATAGAAGGGTACGATTTTTGCAAAAGCTCCTCCACACCGCTCGAGTGGTCAAACCAGAGAACACCAGCCGAGTTGCGATTGGACTGCACGTCACCTTTGAATCAGAGGGTGCTGTGCAAACCTATAGGATCGTCGACTCAGTGCAGTCAGATCTCGATCGTGGCGATCTCTCAGCTCGCAGTCCACTTGGCTTGGCACTCATGCATAGACAGCTGGGTGACAGGGTCACCTATACGACTCCCCGCGGTCCAAAAACATGTACTATCACCAACATTTCATTTTAAAGCGTCTCTAAGTGGATTTTTTTGTATACTGTAGGCAACATTTCGTATGATCAAGCCCAATCTCTTTACTTCTCCGGTGCCTCTTGGTCAGGCAAAAGCTACTGCTCCTGATATTCGAGCGGTACCACCGAAAAAAGCTGGCACTTCAGCTACCCAGGTCGTGCCGTTTATCGATGGGGCATATGAAAAGAAGCAGTTTTATAAAACCATGCTGGTTTCATTTGCAGTTTTTAGTGTGATTAGTGCCGCGCTGGTGGGTATGGCCCTCTATGCCAAGGTAGGTCAAGGCGGCGATCAGCCACCCACGACGACTCAGTTGATTCGCCAAGATGATGATGTACTCCGCACGGTAGGGGCTGAGGAGCAAAGTCCAGTCAGAGAGAGACCGCTCACGGGTCCAACCATCGTACCGACTCCCGTATTCGCGGGGTACTCAGTCCCCGTCCTCACTCAACCGGTGATTACCGTTCCGGTGATACCCGGCAAGAAAACGACTCCCACCACTACAATCAATCCACTCACCCCAACACGTACGACTACGCCCACTCCAACCTCTCTCCTCTCTGTGACGCCTACGCCAACTAGTGTGCTGTATCTGAGCACCGAGTCAACGAGTAACCAGGTGAACTTTGGTAATGTCTCTGTCAATACCGAGCTTACCACCCAAGTCACCATGCGTAATATCGGTGCAAACTCGATCACGATCAACGCCATGTTCTTCTCGACTGTCGGAGCTACGAATCCGTTCATCATCCAGAGTGGATCTGCCTCGACTCCCTGCCTGACCAATAGTGACCTCCCCTATACGTTGGGTTCCAATGAGTCCCGCTGTATTCTTTTCAAATATACCCCCAGTAGCACATCGATCAATACCAATATCTTTCTCATGTATTGGAACACGAGCTTTGCCAAATCAATCACTCTCAATGGCACAGTCACTACCCCGACTCCAACACCGACGATGACGCCGACTGTCACGGTGACTCCGACCCCTATCGGGAACTTTTATCTTAGTAGCGAAGCTACCTCAGGTCAGGTCAACTTTGGATCTCTTGATCTGGGGATGGATTCGTCTGTGCAGATCATGCTGCACAATGTCGATGGTGTTGATATCACCGTGAGTGATGCATACCTTGCGACCTACGGAGATACCAATCCATTTGTGATAGAGGCGGGACCCGACTCGTGTGTGACCTCGTTTCCATATACATTCACTGCGTACTCGACCAAATGTCTACGATTCAACTTTGATCCGGGAGCCTATACTGTCAACGAAAACTATTTCCTCATGTACTGGAACACGAGATTGCTGAAGTCTATCAAGCTATTTGGCGTGTTGATCACGCCCACCCCGACGATCACCCCTACTCCGTGAGACTACAAATCGTGTAGACAGGCATGGACGATCGTCTCGATATCTTCCACACTTTTGATGGTGATCAGTTTCGATCTGACTGCTGCAGCTTGTGGAAACCCCGTGCAATACCAGGCCATATGCTTGCGCAATGAGAGTATGTGCGCGTCGGGTAGCATCTTTTGTAATAGTTGCGCATGCTCGAGGGCGGCCCGTAACTTTTGCTGTGGGGTAGGAGTGATATCGGTGAATACCCATGGATTACCCCAACTCGCACGTCCGATCAGCACCCCATCTAGTCCGTAGGTTTTGGTGTATGCACGAGCCTGATCAAGGGAGATGATGTCGCCACTCCCCAAAATAGTCATGTCAGATCTGATCGCCCGAGCTGTGTCTGCAGCAAGTGCGATCTCATCCCATGAAGCCTTGCCGGTATATAACTGTTTCAGTGTGCGTCCATGGATCGTGAGCGAGTCAAGCGATTCTGCGGCAAGTACGGAGACCCACTCGCGAGTGATAGGAATCTCGTACCCGATACGAGTTTTGACCGATACCGGGATTTTCCTTCGTATGACGGGTTGTGCAGTTTTGATACCATCCACCTTGGTTCTGATGGGTAGTGAGTATTCGTATGTTTTACCTTCTGACCAATCGAGTATGGCCCGCTTCACAGTACGGATGATCTGCACTGCATGAGGCGGTTGTCTGATGAGTCCTGCCCCAGCTCCCCGACTGGTGACTGATTTGGCGGGACACCCCATGTTGATATCTATGCCATCAAATCCTAGGTCACATGCGATGTGCGCTGCCTGCGTATATCCATCTAGGTCTGTACCATAAATCTGAGCGATAGTTGGGGTGGGAGTATCGTGTTTGACAAATGCATCCAGCACCCGGGGTGCTCCTGCTTTGATGGCTTCGACCGGGACAAACTCAGTGAAAAGTACACTGGCATGTCCGTATGTGTCCACGATTTGCCGAAATGCGGCATCGCTCACCCCATCCATAGGAGCTAGGCCAACGATTGGTTTGGAAAGTGTCTGCCAAAAAACCATATTGGGATTATACAGCCCTCCCCAAACTATATCGTCCCGGGTATACTAGCCCAGTCATGTCAATACAATTTGTCAGGTTTGTGAACAACGTCCTCGCCACGGTTGTTGTGGTCCTGGCACTGTTTGTCTTGTGCTCACCGTTTTTACCCGAGCTTCAGCTCAGCTTCATGAAGCGGGTGATGCCCGACACTGACGCTGCACATACTCGGACATCCGACAAGGTTCCTCCATCTCAGGTCCCGACTCAAAACACGATCATCATCCCAGAAATTGGAATACGGGGGATCATATATGAGGGAGAGGGTGCAGACACGATGAATCTCGGTATTTGGCGACGCCCGCAATCTTCGCATCCTGGTATGGGGGGCAATACGGTGCTGGTTGCACATCGTTATTTGTATACCACGGGTCCTGATACGTTTTATCATTTGCCCAAGATGAGTACTCGCTCAGAAATCGTCGTCTTCTGGGATAAAAAAGAATATCGATATGAAGTCATAGATACACGGGTCGTCGAGGCCGATCAGGTAGAGATCGAAAAACAAACACCTGAAGACATCCTGACGCTTTATACCTGTACTCCGCTCTGGACTTCTGAGAAGCGATTTGTCGTACGCGCAAAACTCGTGCAGAAAACCTGAGGTCTCAGCACTATGTCAATCCACTCAATCCACTTCGTGCCGCCAAAAAAAGCTGGAAAACGTGAGTATGCCGAGTTGGTCATCCTGGTTTTTTTATTGTGTATCACTATCGGCTTCATGTGGTGGATCCAAAATGGATATACCACCAACTTCATCGATACATTTAAAT
>CAZJWN010000004.1:18161-20798 GCA_964550105.1 uncultured Gammaproteobacteria bacterium | reverse complement strand
ACATTGCGAATAGAGATGTGTCCCGGTGAACGTAAGTTGAACAACTGCTTAAACTCAGACCCCGAGATGCTCACCTGACCTCTATTGGTGCTGAATCGTATCTCACTCGTAAATCCCTCTTTCGAAAACGAGTACGATGCGTCAGACACCTGGGTGTATCGTCCTCCGTATTTATCAGCGACTTTGGCCATCTCATCCATCGTATATGGATCGCCACTCGCACCTGCGATCGAACATTGATTGATAGTCACTGGAAGTATACGACCCACCTCATCAGTACTCCCGCTCTTTCTGACTTGCCAGGCATTCAGGATATCAGCCATCTCTTGCTCATTGAGCCACGGATGTGATCGTCCACAACTATCAGAAGAGTTGCTGTATCCCGATCGATACCATGCTTTATAAAACCATGGTGATCGAGCTTTCCTTTCCCAGGCGGTATTTAAAAAATCGTTGCCCTGACCATCTGATGTGTCCCAGCCAGAACTGAGGAGATAGCCGCCGGTAGTCGATGAATAAAATGCCTTGGCATAATCACCCCCATCTTTGAGTACCATACCTCGCGTCTCATCGACTGCTTCTCTCCATGCTTGAGGTACATTGGCAGATTTTGAAGGTGAGTACACCTGACAACTCTCTGTCGTGCAGATCTCGCGATCGAGTCCACCAGTGTATCGCAGTGCATAGGTGCGGGCGAGTATTGCCTGGGCCTTGAGCGCTTCTTTTGACCAACTTGATGGCATCTCAGCGATACCATAGAGATAGGTTGATTCAAAATTGATCTCACCAATCCCAGATACTTTGATATTGCCTCCGACTTCGCCCTTCTCCTCTAGATTGCTGCCGGGGAAATAGGCATTGAGGATATCCCGGAAATTCTGCCCTGCATCGGCCCTTCCCTTTGCGCCATACTGACTCATCCCGAGTCGATGAGTGTATGCGCCGATGGAGAAAAAAGCATATGCCGGTCGAAACCCTGGATCAAATGATGATGAGGCTCGGTCGTCATCTGACAAATCACTATTGTCAGCGCTTGCAGTGAACTGAGCCGAGCGTGCATCGATGATAGATTTCTGACGACTCGATAGCTCGGCGATTTTTTGAGTGAGGACGTTTTGGTACTGTTTTGCACTGGTGATTTCACCAGCCAAAAATGCACTTTGCCGATCGAGCTCGACTTTGAACGCAGCGAGCTGCGCCTGTTGCTGCTCTAGCTGGAGCTGCGCTTCTTCGGTGTTTTTGACCCGGAGAGCGAGCTGGATGATCAGATTCTGATTTTTTTCAACCACTGTCTGTTGCTGTTTTTGAACGTGGGATATGTCTTGGAGCGAGGAGGTGAGAAAGTCTATGAGGGTGATTCGTGTTTGGGAGTGGATCAGTTTGTAGTGTGAGGCCATCTGCTCTGAGAGGAGTTTCTGTCGCTTGGCTATCGTCGCATCTCCGATAGATACCGCTTGCTTTTTTTCTGCCACTTGGGCACCAAGCACATCTACTGCCGTGCGTATTTCTTGGATCTTATTTTTTAGCCGCGTGAGCTCGGACTCATTGGTTTGGGTGGCATTAACCGATAGCTCAAGGTCACGTTTGGTATCCTCGAGCTGTTTGGTGATGGTATCAAAATCGTCGGCATGCACGAGCAAGGGCTTCGCCCCCACCAGGACGATCAGCATACACAAAACCAGTACGATAGCATATCGCATGGGTACATTTTAACAGTTTCAAGATCAGTAGGGTCCACTTGATTTGATCAGTCATCATAGGCTATAGTGTAGGTATGAGACATATTGTCGTGTGGGGTGGATTGGTGATCGTGGCTATGTTTTTACTCGTCTACCCACCTCAGGCTCAAGCGGTCCGGTATGCATCGTGCGATGCGTGTGGACTGTGTGTGAATCCTGACGGGTCATATAAGATGGATAAGGGCAATCCTGCTAAGCCCGTGATACCTCAGGCTTGGCCTGCGTGTGCACGCTGTCTTTACGGAATAGATACAGAAGGTCCCACCGACTTAGCAGCTTTCGTAGACGCAAAGAAAGACTCAACGCTTGCGATCGAGGATACTGTTGATGAGGTTTCGGGGAAGACCACGCCGGGCCAAAATCCACCACCCACTATCCCGGGTAAGTACTTTACCCAACTTGGATGCTTTGATATAGGGTCGGAGTTTGACAACCCGAATATCTCTGCCTCAGTCATCAGCCAGCTTTTGACGATCATCCAGGGAGTGACGGGGGCCATCGGCTTCATCTATCTCCTCTATGGTATCTTTCTCATTTTGACGAGCCAGGGCGACGTCGTCAAGCTCAATGCAGGGCGTCAAGCGGTGATCTGGGCCATCGTGGGCACAGTATTTACCATACTTGCTGTCTTTGTGGTGCGATTCGTCGCAGTCGATCTCCTCCGAATCCCAGGAATACAGTAGTTGGTTGATCCGCCAGCAGGCTGATTAGAGTTGACAACGGAGAGAGCACTACATAAAACGTAGACCATGAACTATGAACCATGAACTATAAAACATGGAACATGTCAGTTTGACTTCCCGGACAAACAAAATGCGATCCGGGATCCATGTATGGACTTATACATGGTTCCTGAACCGAGTTCAGGAAATCAATCCTCTTTGCTTGACCTCCTGGC
>CAZJWN010000004.1:0-18061 GCA_964550105.1 uncultured Gammaproteobacteria bacterium | reverse complement strand
CTCCTGCGCTATAATCACCCTCGATGAATCAAGCCCCAATATATATCCTGATCGCGGCTTTCAATGAGTCGACTGTCATCGGACAGGTGATTAAAGACTGTCAAAAGGAGGGCTTCGACCGTGTCGTCGTCATCGACGATGGCTCAGAGGATGTAACAGGCGAGGTGGCTCGCCAGGCTGGAGCTGCCGTAATCACTCACCCTCTCAACTGTGGCAAATCAGCTGCAATCTCGACTGGATTGCAATACTTACACGGGCAGGCTAAGCACGATGATATCGTTGTTTTGATGGATGCCGATGGTCAGCACCTTGCAAGTGAAATCAAGCTCCTTATCACCCCCCTACTCAACGACCCACAGCTGGATGTGACCTACGGCGTCCGTACCATATCTGCTGAGACCCCCCTCGTGAATCGTCTCGGAAGACGTGTTGGTGATTGGATCAGTGTGCTGTACACAGGAAGATATTTTGCTGATTCACAATGTGGGTTTCGCGCATTTCGGCTCCGCGCAATCACGGGTCTTGAGCTAGGAATCGACCGGTATGCGATCGAGACACAGATGCTCCGGTACATCGTCGAGCATAGACTCAAAAGCCTTCCCGTGAGCGTCTCAAATATCTATACCGAGTATTCGCGCAACAAGCATCATAAACAAGGGATCATGCAGGGATTGAAAACTTTGGTATCATTGGCGCAATGAGACAGTTTAATGCCCCACTACTCGTGTAGCGCTATTTGCGATTACTATTTTTCATTTGAATAGTGATTTGTGTTAAGCCCTGTATATGCAAAAACACTGTATTTACTGTTTGAGTAGACGAGCTCTGAGTTAAATACTATTGGGGGTAATTGCATTTTTGATTGCGCTTTTGGTAACACAAAAAAGTCAGGTATTTGACCAGAATAGTGATTTCTATTTTTATCTCTAATTAAAACGAATTCCTCCCAAGGGTTTGAGCCAATATAAAATGCATAGGGTGGATTTATCAATATTTGCTTTCTATTTATCGACTCAAATGTCGCGAGCTGGTGACCAAAATATGAATCTGTGATTATCCGTGCGCCAGGTTTCATCCGATCTATCACATCTAAAACATCTGCTTGCGCTTGAATATCGACAAAATTCAGGAAATTGTCTTTGTTTTTCTCAATAATATTCACGTACTGGCTTGCTATGTTCAAATAGAGAATTATGACAATCAAAATGGCCCATTTAGAAAACTGAATAGATAAGAATACGCGTACGCCCAAAATATAGGTGAGGGGTATAAGCACAATATACAACCTTGTTGGTATACGAAGTTTAGAAAATAATTCTGCATACTGTGGAAAGTAGTGAAATACTACGATGGTACACGCGATGCATAGCCAGGTAATCAAAGTTATTAGGTTTAAACCTATCCTTGGTTGACGTATATCTGGTAGATTCTTCGGTTTTTGTCTATGTTTTATACCGTATACAAGCGCTACAAATAAGACCGCAAGATAAATTATGCCAATACCACCACTATACTCCCACCAGCCTAAATGTTGACCGCTGAGAATGTAACTATATTTATAAGTAAATAGTGACTCAATAAGTTGGACAATGTTGGGTGCGCCCACTGCAGGTGAGTAGTTTCTGGGTATTAAAGCCATGCCAATGATGTTGGTGATGAGCTTCGGAGCGGAGAGTATACAGGCTATTAGTACTGCCCAAATGATCCCCATTCGCCATGTGATCAAAATATTTATTGCAATTACCAGAAATATTCCAAGTAAAGCATAGTAGCTAGATGAGGAGATGACGTATGTTATAAGCAATGCAAGAAGTAGAGTTTTACTCATAAACCCTTGTCTACTGTAGTCGGTGAGGTGGTATCCCGAAAGTTTGAATATGATCAGGAGCACAAGCGGCATTACTGGCCAGACCAGTATCTTTTCGAGGTGACCAGTGTATATAGCTCCGCAAAGATACCCTGTCGACATGTAGTTCAGGGCAATGGGTATGGCAAATATTGTGCGACACTCGGCCTTTCTTGCAACAACATACATCGCGCATCCACTCGTCCACAGCACGATCATATACATAGTAACAATAGCGGTATGTGTATTAAGCACATGCAAGGCACTGAACACAAGCGGGTTCCATACCATATTCAATGGATCCAGCCAAAGCGGTAATCCATAACCTAGATAGGGATTGATGGCAGGAAAAATTCCTGCTTTTATTGAGTTAATGAAAAAAGTTGGCTGGGCAAGATTGGTCAATAAATCATTCCCTCGAAAAGGGAACCACTTATATATCACCGTCAGAAGAATAGTGTGGGCTAAAAGAACAAAGGTGATGAAAAATAAGCGGGAAATCTTTTGCAGAGAGAATTTTATTGATGCTGACATATCAGGTATGGCCTTGTTGCGGACGTAGATAATCTATTTTTTGATGCAACACATATGTTGATTGGGTAAGCGTGTCGGTCATGAGTTTGATACAATCAGCTATAAGATATGTCTGCATCACTAAATCCTATACTTCTCTTTGTTGGTCTCATCGCTTTGTCGGCTGCACTAGTTTCTATTAGGCGTTTTATTGGGCGCGAACCAGGATTTACTCTGCTTAAGCTTAGTATACACTTGGCGATTGTAATAGCCACTATAGTTGCGGCTTGGTTTCCCCAATCTGCCCGCACCGTTACAAAGTATTTAGGTTTTGGGGACAATCTAAACACGCTTATATTCGTTGCATTTATGGTTCAATTTTTACTCATATACAAGCTTATGAGGACTTTGGATACTCTTGAGAGCAGAATCACAAAGCTCGCTCAAAAAAATGCGCTGGGCAAATCTGAAAATGATGAGAAAGAGTATGAGTAATACTTATGCTTATTTGGGGCCGATCTGATTTCGTTGAATCATTGCAAAGCCACCTTTGGTTGATTTACGTATTGCATTGACGAGTGACTGAGTGTCTTGATTAATGAACATGTTTATTTTGCCAAAAATTACCTCTGGTAGCGATCCGGCATTTGAACAAATTATGGGTATTCCGTGCTCACATGCTTCTATCGCGCTGAAGCCAAATCCTTCTGTGATTGATGGGACGATCACACAGTCAACTTCAGTAAACATTTTGTCAAGATAATCATCGCCCTCAATTGGTCCTTTTACTAGTACTAGATCGCTTATCTTAAATAGGTTAATTTTTGCAATCAACTCATTGTGTTCAGATCTAGATGCTGCAAATAGTCTAAGTGTAAACTGGCAATGATTATTTCTTAGATACTCAGCATCTTCGCGGATAGCAGTTAAAAGTATATTGACACCTTTTGTCTTACCTAAACGACCGAAATACAAAAAACGTCTACATGCAGAATTGCACCTTTGCAATACTTCAGGAATGGGTTTGCGATTGTGGGGATAAATGACTGAGATGGGTTTATTTACTCCGATAACTTTTTCCAAGTCTTTTTTTGTTGCATTAGATATTGCAAGGTAGTTATTAAAACCAAAACGAAGGATCAGCTGCTCAAAGAGCATGTGAATTGTGGCAATGAGCGGATTTTCTATCCAATACCACTTTTTATGTAATACCTCAAACACAATGAGTGTGATTGGTTTTCCGTATTTCCAGGCCACAAACCATGCGGGAATTCCAGAAGTGTATAGAGCAGTATAGATGTGGTTAGATTTCTTGGCATATCTAGCTATATCCCCAATCCAAGGTATGGAGTGGCCCCCTATCTTTTTCCATGGGAAGGTGTGGACGGAGATTGTATTATCTATTTTGTAGTTCGATGCTTTATCACTGCCGGTCAGCACGGTCACTTCATGACCCTCGCTCATAAAGACTCGTGTATACTCCAATAGTGCCTTTTCTGCGCCTCCTATAGAGGGATAGAATGAGTCGCATATCAGTAGTATTTTCTTAGATAAAATAGCCGTCTCTTGCATATAATCAGCTGTATTGTACCCGATGTTATACACCTAATATCCTAGTCAGGCTAATATGATCTGCCCAAGATGCCACAAACCATACCTTTTCATGAGTCGTAGCAACGACTCGCATGTATCATGTCGTAAGTGCAAATATCAAGACGTCTTTAAGCAGCCAACATATGAGGGTTATGTTGAATCAACATACAACAAACAGCTTCTTAGAACCTCAGCAACTGATCCTTTACTGGGTAGACTTATCAGTATTTCCAAATTGCAAGATGGACAGAACGTCTTAGACTATGGCTGTGGGAGAGGAGATTATGTAAAGGAGATGTCTTTGTATACAAAAGAAGTAATAGGTATAGATATCGATATTACATTGGCTCAAAGGACGTTTCCTGATCTAAAATTTCGAAAGATCGCGTCGGCTGCAATTGACATGCCCGATGCAGCGTTTGACTGGATAATTTGCATAAACGTAATTGAGCACGTGCATGACCACGATGCTCTACTTGACGAATTTAGACGTCTACTTAAACCTGAGGGGAAGCTTTTTATCACAACATTCGATATTGATTTTATGCTGCATAAAATTCACTATGATCCTACTCATCTAATTGAGTGGACGAGGCATGAGTTTGAGTCGCTTATTTCAGAAAGGTTTAAAATTATTAGCTCATTCAGGGCAGCCTCCATGTTTAATTACTACCCTCTAAACCTGTTCTTAACAAAAATATTTAGACCAGAACTGTGTATAGTTGCTCAAAAAAACAATGAATAAGTCTCCAATTCTTTTTATTGTATTCAATCGTCCTGAGCTAACCAAGCGAGTGTTTGAAATGATCCGTCTTGCACAACCACAGGTGTTGTACATCGCTTGTGATGCTGCCCGAGCGGAAAAGGGTTCTGTCGAACAAAAAAAGGTGCAGGAAGTGAAAAATATAATCAATGTGATAGATTGGCCATGCAAAGTGCAATATAAGATCGCCGAGGAAAACCTTGGTTGTGGCAGATCCGTTAGCCAGGCGATAGATTGGGTGTTTGAGCATGAGGATAGACTCATCATACTTGAGGATGATTGCGTGCCTCACATGGACTTTTTCGGCTATTGCGATGAACTTCTTGAGCTCTACAAAGACGACCAACGAGTCGGGTGTATTGATGGAACTTCGCTTTTGGTTTCGATTAACCCTGCAGAAATCGCTTCGTGGGAGTATTCATACTATTTCTCTCGTATCCATTGTGTGTGGGGATGGGCAACATGGAGGCGTGTGTGGCAAAACTACTCATTCAAGTTGCCAAACTGGCCACAGATAAAAGAACAGGGCTTACTTGAGCGTTACTGGACTACAAGTCGAAACTATGATCATGTAGCTGCACATCTGGAGATGATTCTAGATGGTAGAGTTGACTCATGGGACTTTCAACTAGTTGTATCGCTTGCGCTTCAGAACCAACTCATTGTCCATCCAAAGTTCAATCTTGTTGAGAATATTGGCGCGGGCAGAGAGGCCCATCACAATAAACTGGTGACTAAGCTTAACAATATAAAAACACACGAGATCGGTTGGCCGCTCAAACACCCAAAATATATTGTCAATCACAGCCATTATGACTTCCTTATGGAAAAATCATACACTCACCACAAAATGTTTATTAAAATCAAATCTCTTCTTTTTCCTCTTATAAAAAGGATTTTTAGATAGCTATGTACTATACATTTCTTCTTATTTCTCATGTTTTCCTGCATTCCCTGCTCTGTCTATGGTCAAAAAGACTTCCGGTGTTCGAGAAGCTGCACCTCACCTCATTATTTTTTGTTTACACGACCCTACTTCCCTTATCGTACATAATACCGATCCGCTCCATTAGAGTGGGTAAATATGTCATCGGTGGCATACCCTACAAACATTTGCTAAACCAGTTTACTGAAATATTCATCAGTCAAAGCTATGCAACTGGAGCAATCGATGCAAAGATGATCATCGATGCAGGGGCAAATATTGGCATGGCTACTGTGTATTTTGCATATTATTATCCAGACGCGACCATCACGTCGATCGAGCCTGATCCAGAGATCTTTATTATTTTGAAGAATAATATTGAGGCTAATCACCTCACCGGACGTGTCAATCTTATTAACTCTGCACTCGGTAAAGCTGAAGGTCTTGTTGCACTCTATCATAATGGTCAGCCTGGCCGAACCACCATGAGCCTCTTGCAAGAACGGGATAAATTGCCCAATAAGACCTCTGTGTCAATGTGCCCACTATCAAAATATGTTTCATCTGGGGTTAGTATTCTAAAAATGGACATTGAGGGAGCTGAACACGAAGTATTTGAAGAGATGGAGAGATCAGACAAGCTCAAACACGTTCAATTTATCGTGATGGAATATCACCACATCCTAAACAACTCGACGGCAACTCGATCACTTGCAGGCTTCTTGGGAAGGCTCGAAGCTGCTGGTTTTAGCTATAGTCTAGATACATTTCATAGCCCCTTATTTCCACACGTTACCCAGGATTTACTTATTGGGGCAAGTAGGATTTGATTGGGTCGGCCACTATGTAGATTGACAGATCAATCCTCTGATAGCTTATGAAGGTGACAGATGGTGTATGAGGGGTTTTCAAATACTACTTTGTCGCAATAGTTCTCAATCTTCGCTTTATACGTTTCTTTAGTCAAATGGCTCGCAAATCCTTTTTGATATGGACCAAAAATCAGATAGCCATTACCTTGCACTCTCAAGTACCTGTAGACTGGGTAGAAGACGCGATCGGAGATGGTTGATATCTCGGTGACGGTCATTATATTGTCATAGTAAACATAATCATCAGAAGAGATACTTGAGCTTATATATTGCAAAGCTTCTTGTTGATCTTTCCAGCTAAAAATCGGTGAAAATACTGGTCCCTGTAAGCCATTGGGCGTCTCTCTATTTTTCCATTTCCCCCACTCATTATTGAACATCTCTTTTGTTAGAAGTATTGGGTACTTTACATGAGGGCCCAGGACTGAGCCCAAGACTAGCCATATGCCAACTATCGCCATCACAAGGTGAACTTTGCTTTTGTTTTGTTTAATATGGCAGAGTGAGCTTACGGTCGCAGCAGCGATCAACACTTGTGCAAGTATTACGCCATACCACACATGACGAAGCCACCCGGATGTCGACATGAAGACATACCACCCAAGAATCACTGTTGTTGCAAGCCATGTGCTTATAACCAACATACGATTAAGTCGATTTTTTAAAAGGGTGAAGGGTATCAATGCGTATACTATCCAGGTGGGAATAGCATACATGCCTAAGTGCTCCCATATATGAATCTTCTTCAACAAGATACTCGCAGCGAGTGCGGAGCCACTCAATCCGCTTCCACCAAAACGCAGCATGAGATACATATCGTTGTTTATCGCAACATATCCCGAGTATCCAAAATTCGTCACAAGATATATATAGCGATATGCCTCATATGCCAAGATAGGGAGCAGGAAAGAAAACCCCCACACAATCCACCTACGTATTCTTTCTTTACCATTTGTCCAAACGTCAATTACAAATACGATGAAGAACCCTCCCACCATAAGCATGATGACCATCTTCGTCAAGAAAGCAAATCCAAATAGGAGTCCCGAAAGAAAATAGAACTTATCTTTTCCAGATCGGAATGCTCGTGTGATTGCCCACAAACCCCCAAGTAGATATAGAAGCGCAAGTGATTCACCATATGGCTCAAACATCTGATTGATGTACATGTCTGGTCTTGCCCAAAACCACATACCCAACAGAAGAGCTGCTCCTCTCCCTCCAAGTTTACCCGTCAACAACATGAGGCAAAACAAGAGAACAAGTGTCACGCAGAATGGAAGGATTTTGTACGTGAATATTGAGTGACCAAACAGCTTCAGGATGAGTGCCTGTGGGAAAACGTATCCTGGTCCCACCGTCACACATGCTGCAAAATACGATAGTCCGTTCTCATCCTGGACAGTGAATCTGCGCATGATGTTGGTAGTGGCACCAAACGTTGTGTCATTTGAATAGTTCATGTACGATGCATAGGCTCCTCTAAGGGCCACATTTCGTGCCACACCCAAAAACAATCCTCCATCCACCTCTAGACCCACGTCTTGCGTGTACCAAAACACGCTCATGCGGATCAGAATTAGTAGACCAACAACCATAGCCAAGTGAACGTATGTGACCCTGGTCCATAGACTATTGAGTTTTGTTGCGAGATTGAGTGAATATGGCATTTTCATAACTCTAGCTCTTTAGATTGCTTCATCATCTTGATGGGTTTGGAGTGAGTCATGTGTGTTGTGATTGTATTGGTCATGATGAGCTTGATGTTTACCAGACATCCAATTCTCTCAAAATCTAGCGTGTCGAAACTCGCTCTAGACATTCCTCATCACTCAAGAAATTGCGATGTCTCGAAAAGTATCTTTTCTTCTAGATTCTTATTTTTGCTATTGTATTCATATAGTTGATAGGGCGTATCTAGTAGGACAATTTTCTTTTTTTTAGACACTTGTTGGATTATGTGTTTATATACACCAATATCCTTTTCCATTGCGCTCGTAGAGAGGTTTGGGTATGTTTTCGTTCTAAGGATGTCTGGACTGCCCCCAAAGATAGCCCTCGCAAGGTTTGTTTGTCCCCACATACTGATAGAGTATATATTTTCCCCATTCGTATCCTTGTATTTCTCGTATGTTCTAATCCATTTTTTTTGATCGAAAGGATAATTATAGTTACCATTATGAACCATCATAAGGATATCGTAGCCACGAGAGTCAAAGCCTGACTGCGAAAAAACCGCATAAACTATTGCTCCTGAGGTGATCACCACCAGAGTGGTCACAATCACTCTTGATATGAGGTGTTTTGTTATAAATATGTCTCCCAGATAGCCTACAAAGGCAGCCAACAGTGGTAGTCCTAGTATGCCCATTGTCCAATATGACTTGAAGAAGTAGTACCCAAAGTTACCTGTTTTAGAGTACATGGCTATGGTACCCAACACCATCATCACGGTATTGAGTCCAAATTGCAAGATGAGCATCCTCCTCAGCCACTCATTGACTCCTTTTCTCATGAGAATGCTTAGCAAAATACCTGCCGCCGCCGTGATCAGTCCCGTGAATCCAACAAATGCCACGCCGTATGCTGAGCTTTGTTCCTTTATCGAGTAACTTGCATTGTAAAGTAGAAGAGGGATGCCGCTTGTTGCAAGGGCAATATAGGGAATACTCCGTCTCCAGTCTTTTATGGATTCAATATGAAATACCACATATGCCAATCCGGCGAGTGGGATGAACAGATAATAGGTGGTTCCCACAGCAAAGATAAATAGACATATTAAGAATAGTGAAAAGAGTGATAGTTTTTTTTCTTTATTGGCCATATCAAGCGTCAGAAGGAGCGCAATAAATGCACAGTAGCTGGCTAGTTGGGAATGAAATCCGAAAAGTTGGAGTTTAATGAAAAATTCTCCGAGTATCACCATAAACCCTACGGTGAGGGAGAGTGCGAAAGAGTGTATTGAGCGAACTTTGTATATTCGGTCGACAAGAGCATAAAATAATATCAGCAGGTCAAGTAGCAATCCAACCGTAAAAATAGTGTTAAAACTAAAAAAAGATCTTAAATCAAACCTCTCTTTGACTCCTAATAGATTTCTAAACAGCTCGTATCCTACATTCATATTTGTGTATAAGCCGAAGGGATACCATTTCGTTGCCGATATGACTGTGCTATCATCAATCATCTGTTGCATAAGCTTGCCTGATGTCAACATGGTTTGATCCTTTATCGAGATGGCTGCCATAGCCATGTGGTTCGCATTATCATCATTTGTACCTACTACAGGGATTGACATTCCTCTTTGTTCATAAAATCGAACTGAGTTGAATCCATATGCATATACAACCAGAAGACAGATCACGCATGCGATGGCCGTTGTATAGGGTGAAGTTTTATATATCGTGTAGTTGCTTCCTTTTAGCTGCAATATCAAGACCGTGCTCATACCCAGCGTCAAGAGAGCAACGAGGGTGTGGTGTATGTTCCCGGTCAGAAGTTGACTTATTGTCACATTGACAAGTGTTAGCGAAAATATGATCGTGTAGCTAACTGCTATCGCATACAATTTGCCAAAAAAGAACTTCAATTTGCCCCACAGAAGCACAAGACACAGTATATAAATGCTTATGATCATACGTGAGCTATCTTATCAGATAAATAGTGGAGTGGGTGTGTTTTTGTTCTTCTTGAGTGAGGACGGAGCCGTGATGCTTTTCTAGCATTGGGTCATGTGTCGCTGGCTGAATCAATAATAAATTCCCACGTTTCGCGTGGGGGGTATGTTTCATCCGAATCAGGAGATTATCGTGATACTTCCAGTGTTCCGGTTGCTGGCTCCTCGAGTCTTGTAGCCACCCAGACCTTGCCATTTGAGATCTTCATAGAATATCCCAGATTCATGTCTGTGCAGCTGGTGTAAGAAAACCCCGATCCGGGATTCACTGGGAGCTTGCTGATATATGATTGAACTCCAACGGCTGTATTGAGCGAAACTACACCGGTGAGATACTGACAAAGTGAATGAAATGCATTAGACACGTTGGCTGAGTTATAGTTTGACCAAACGCTGTAATATGTCGCTCCTTGTAGCTGACTCATATTTGTAGGAACCACACCTTTATTGTCGAGTATGAGCTGGGTAACTGCGCTTGAGAAGGTGTTGATTGCAGATGCACGCGCAGCGTCATTAGCGAGTCTGAATTGACGAGCTGGATTGATGGCTACGAGGGTGATAGATAGCAAGATACCAACGATACCGATGACGACTAAGAGTTCGATGAGGGTGAAGCCTTTTTGATGGAAGTGAGTTGTCCGAAAATATGCGCTTCCTAACTGGAGAAATTTGTTGATTATCTTATCTTTTAGAGTCATATATATATGTTATCAGATGAGGGGGTATCGTTCAAGTCAACCTAGTGTATTTTGCTCCAAAAGCATAGCTAGGCTGAACAAAAAAATCCCCCACGATCTACGTGGGGGTTAAATTTTACCTAAATTAGATGATTATCGTGATACTTCCAGTGTTCCGGTTGCTGGCTCCTCGAGTGCCGTGGCCACCCAGACCTTGCCATTTGAGATCTTCATAGAATATCCCAGATTCATGTCTGTGCAGCTGGTGTAAGAAAACCCCGATCCGGGATTCACTGGGAGCTTGCTGATATATGATTGAACTCCAACGGCTGTATTGAGCGAAACTACACCGGTGAGATACTGACAAAGTGAATGAAATGCATTAGACACGTTGGCTGAGTTATAGTTTGACCAAACGCTGTAATATGTCGCTCCTTGTAGCTGACTCATATTTGTAGGAACCACACCTTTATTGTCGAGTATGAGCTGGGTAACTGCGCTTGAGAAGGTGTTGATTGCAGATGCACGCGCAGCGTCATTAGCGAGTCTGAATTGACGAGCTGGATTGATGGCTACGAGGGTGATAGATAGCAAGATACCAACGATACCGATGACGACTAAGAGTTCGATGAGGGTGAAGCCTTTTTGGAATGATCTCATAAGATAAATATAATCAGTAACGGATAACTTGCTGATGTCTAAGATTCACGATATCATATCTGTATCTGCGTTGTCAAGTACAAATGAGTGAGATTGCTTTGACTCTCCGCCATATGGATATCATCCCTTACCTAAACAGGTAGCTAAAAAGGCTCTTTGGGCTTTTTATACACGCCGACCAGTTTTGCCCACAATTTGGAACTACCCTGATCGTGCTACTCAGTACACGGTCATCCTGGGCGAGAGATATTGTCACCTCAGTGGGATGCTTTCCGCCGAAAGCAAGATATGCTGGCTCGTATATAGAGTCCTTTTGCCAGGGCGACAACGTAAGGGGTTGAGATGTAGATATCCTTGCTGTAGTTGAGGGAACTACCGAAAGCCCAGTTTGAGATTGGCTGAGTATCGAAATATCCACTTTTTCTCCTACTAGATACGTTCGTGCGCTGCCCACCAGAGAAACTTTTGAGTTAGAGTTGATTAACTCAGGCTCAGGGAATGTAAAAAGTGATTGTTTGTTAAATAGGTTGTTGTACGCGGATATATCCTGTGTGTTGAGGGTGATTTCACACGTGTCCGGCTTGCAGTCTATGTTTGCTCCAAAAAGCCTCTTCTCTTCTCGCATCCACGATATGTTGTCCCGTGATTCTGTGATGGGATCAAGGGGATGTGGATATGCCGCATAGGGCAGTTTCCGTGTCGATCTATCAAAGCCCACTATTTGTATCGAATCTTTGTTAAATGCGATGACTGTCTGCTTGGCATCAACGTCATCATTTTTGTATTGCATGAGGTATGCGATGTGGTCACCCACACCTCCGATACTTACCCCATCGACATCTTTGGTGTTTATATTCGGTAACGCCAAATGAGTAAGGTGGTCGGGATTGCTTAGGTAGGTGATCTTTCCGTCTTTCCATCCCGTCTCATTGAGTAGATAGGGCACGACCATATAGTATCCATAGTGAGCGACCCGTGATGTGTAGGGATCTATCAGGCTTTTGTCATAGAGACGGGTATCAGTGATCCACATGTCTGATTTTTTTCTAAGTATCCGCATCCGATAGACGGGAGTCGTCACCTCATATAGCGTGGCATGTACGTCTCCGTAAGAGATGAGTGATATGTCGTATGGATACAAGGTGGGTATGTCTGCAGGATCGTGTGACCTTCGCGATTCAAGCACCGGAGATAGGCTGTACAGCGGAGTATTCGCTGTTTTGGACGTATCTTTTGCGGATGAAGTGTTTGAAAATATGAATATCGGCGTTATGCTGTCTCCACCAAGCAGTGAGTAGTCCAAATCTTGTTGTGGTCTTCTCATCACCCACACGGGGTCCGGGTTGGCGTGGTCTGGGACCAGGAGCCAGTTGGCTGAGGCTGGGTACGGCACGAGTGATGGTCCTCCATCGAGCATCGAGTGATCTTTGTCTTTGTACTCTTCATCTATGATCTGGAAACGTATGCCATAGGTTTCTTTTAAATAATTCGCGGTTGGAGTATCGATGATCCTGCTTCCCACTACTCGAGGGGCCTCGCCAAAGATACTGATGTACTTCTGTACAAGGGTGTCGACTAGTTTGCGTCGATCTGTTTGAGAGTATCCCAGTATCGTGGTCCTCTCCACATCTCGTGTGGACCTGGGCCATAGAGTGTCCTTCTCCACCCCTGCGTCTTTTCGTAGTTGATCGTCCACTTCGAGTAGCACTCCACCTCTGTAGGTGTTGAGTCCGTGTACGAGTGATGCCGCTGACTCGTCAAATAGCTTGTTGTATGTCCATAAAAAGGTGACTGGTTGGCCTGAGTCTCTGATTGAGTCGATGTCTGTGGAAAGTGAGCCGGTTTCTTGCTCATCCCCTCGTATCTCATAAAAGATCAGGGCGGGGCTTTTTGATGTTTCTTGGGCTAGAACAAGATCTCTCTGTCCGACGAGGACAAACAAAGACAAAGCAAAAATGATTGCACGAATAGGGTAATGAGTTTTTTGCATATTCCATCATCAGAGAACCACAGATCGAGTGTCTTGGATGCGATTGTATCATGTGCCGTATATACACGTTATGGCGTAGGTGTTGCGGTCACCGCCAGTGTGGCTGAGGGGGAGGCGGTCGGTGTGCTTGTGCTCGCGGGGGTCGGGGCTGCAGGGATGAACTTCACGAGCTGGATCGTGGCTGAGTAATCAGCGATCGTGCCCGAGCTGATGTTGGGTGTCAGTCCAGAAGTCCGCATAAGATCGTTGATCCGTGCCTGGATATTTTGACTCAGACCGGTGCTGTAGATGATGGTGTTTTCTTTGTCTATGACATCCGTGATGCGATTGATCGCTACGAGATAGCCGAGTGCTTCGACCTTTGTTTTGAGCTCTTGCGCCAGTGTCCGCGTCTCGGGTGTATAGAGTATCTCTATTTTTATAGTCGCATCTATGACTTGGGTCACGCTTGGCGTGCCGGTCGGATCAGCTATGTCGTCTGGTGGGATCGTCGCTGTTGGCTCTAAAGCCGCAGTGGTTGTGGGTGGTGTCGCTGTCTCAGCAGCACGTCCACTCGCCAGTCGTGCGGCTGCTTCTTTTTGCAATTGTGCTACTTCTGAATATCGCCAGTACATGACCAGACCCCCAATCATGACAAAAATGATGATGATCACGACAGCCACCATCGGATTCACCTCTTGGTTGGCCGCTTGAGCGATCGACGCTTGACTGAACTGGATCGTGTTGGCGGAGGTGAGTGCGATCCCAAACTCTTTGGATTGATAGTTTTTTTGTCCGACGAGGGCGAGAAATAGTTTGCCTATCTCTACGACGTCTTTGATGGGGTCATCTGTTTTGTTGATCTTAGCATCCCCGAGTGATTTGTAGGGAAATACCGCAATATTTTTGAACCCAGCCTCTTCAAATGAAAAGGTGATTCCGTTCAACAGCTCTTTGTTGGTGACGATGACTTGGGTTGTCTTCACGTTTTGGAGTTTGGCTGTCACGATCTTTTGAAAAGGTACCGAGTCGACGAAGCTAGTCACCTGGCCAAAGTCGACGATGCCCTTGGCATCCGGAACAAACTCTTTTTCAAAAGATATGCTTGGTGATACGACATAGATCACGTCGGCGGGCTTGATGTCAGAGTCGGCGAGCCACTTTTTCATCCCATTGCGAAACTCCTCGCGATCGATGATGTCACCATCCAAGACATGTTGTGACGGATACACATACCGGTTGATGAGCTCGTCTGGATATGAGATCACGGTCGACTGGTCACGGTCGATGAACACCAGGTGCTGGTGTTTGATGACTTTTTTGGTGTCTGAGGGATGTTTCGAATGGCCAAACATGGTGTGTATACTGTATCAGAAGAGGTACTACTCGCACAAGCGCAGCTGCTGCTACTATTGGGTCTCTTGTCGGGAGAGCACCGTGAGTCTTCCGTCTGATTCAAACTGATATTGGACACGGATTGTCCGCACATAGTTGCCCGAGACCCCTCGTCCGATGAGCGTACCCGGAGATGATTGTCCAGCAGGTGTCAAAAACGGATACCCGGTCGCATTTGCAAACGGAAGCGCTTCACCTGCTGCCGGGGTAGTCGATGGGTTGCGGGCAAGCCTGATGAGCATGTCGTCGGTAACTGATTCTGCAGCGAGGAGGGAGTCGGTCGTCTGACGCCACCCACTGAGCGACAGTAGTATTGCGGCGATGAGGCCTACCATAGCCGCGAGGATCATCACCGTGACGAGCATGATGATCAGCACGGACACGAGACTCGATCCGCGTTCTGAAATCTTTCTGGTGTGCGTTTTCATCTCAAGCGTACCGTCAACGAATAGGTTTTGGATGTGGGTGAAGTCGAGCCCGGCCTGAGAGTAGTACTCTGGATAGTGAAGCTCACCCGGACGAGTTGTTCACCATTTACCATCCCTACATTGGTAAACGACGCATCGGTGACTTGGGTGCCACTGCCATTGAGCTTCTCTACGGTGGAGCCCTTGATCACTACAAAGTCATTTGCAGTAGTCTTACAGTAGTACTGATCCTGACCGTTCACGGTGGCTCGCAGATATGGTCCCGGACAATTTGAGCTAACCGTCACAGGTGGGGTGGGTGTCGGGCTGGGGGTCAGGCTCGGAGTCGGAGTCTGTGTCGGTATGCCATCTAGCCCTGTCGGGGTCGGGGTCGCTGGTGGCGGTGACCCGAGGCTCATCGCGAGGATGCTCTGATTGTCAGCGCTATCATAATCAGCTAGTGTATAGAGTCCCGGAGCTGGAGTGCCCTCTAGTGGTGTGGGGCCGTTGACTACGAGGAAGTTGGTCGTATAGTAGTGGTTCGTCGGCCATCCTTGGTAGTTGCTGATATACATGGTTGAGCTCAGTGTGCCTGCGGGAGTGCTTGGGGCGATAGCACCATTGATGGTGATGCGCAGCTTCCCACCGGGATGTATCAGGGGGTCGGCATTTGATGTGTGACCGAACGTGAACCGATTCGTCGTCGCTGACTCATACGTCGTGGACCCACTCGACACACTACTACATCGTGTCGGATAGTTGATCATCTCTCCCGTGGCTGTGCCTGCATTTATGACCGAACAGCTCCATACCACGCCGACGATCTGATTCGGGATAGAAGCAGTGAAACCAAAAGCCCATGCAGCCTGGCTCGCTGCCGATGAGTTTTCGATATCGACTGTCCACCGTATCGGGCTTCCCTGGGCAACTGTCGTTTCTAACAACTGACTGACGGTCAGCCCAAAACCTGGGGTCGGGGTGACGTTGTATAGACCATTTAGCAGGTAGATGGCACTTTCTGTTCTGCCTACTGTCGCACCGGTGGCGTAGATGTTTCCCCCATTTGCCGCATCTCTTGACACTGAGTTGATGAGCGACGGTCCGTAGTAGAGGTAGTCATCCACTCGATTGCCCGCCAGTGAGATCCGGTAGAGTCTCATGCTGCTTCCATAGCCGGTGTTGTAGTCATAGTTGTTCGTGAACGCAAGGATCAGGTTGGTCCCATCATAGGTCAGCGTCGGATTGACTTGACGCTCAGTAGTCTGCAGTGTGGTATAGCTCCAAGTGACGGTGTTGGGGCTCGCTATGGGCCGCTTTTCTACTCTGATTCGTGTCGTGCTTGCATTGTCATAGCTTCCGTTGGGAGTAGCGACTGGCACCATGCCCGCAATATAAAAGTCGGTACCGTCGACTACTATAGCTTTGTTTCCGATCTGTCCGGTGACACCAGTTGATGATGCGATAGGTGTCATGGTCGCGGTGTCGATCGTCTCGATATAAAAGTTACCTGTCACGTCCCATTGCTTCGTCGCCCCAGCTGCAATCAGTGTGGTGCCGGATATGGCCAGTGAGGTCACTTTATCCCAGCCCGGGTTGCTGATGTTGTTTGTTGGACTATAAGTGAGCGCAGTGGCTCCATTGCTTTTGTTAACCTTTATTATCTCCCAGATCGAGTCGGGGTCGCTGGTGGTGGGGAGGCTTTGTACATAGATGTAGTCCGTGTCGAGGACCATCGAGTTGCCCTTGTCGTTGTGCCAGGCGGTACCCTGCTCTTCTGACTTTTCCCAGTGAGTCGTTGCGAGATCTTTCGAAAGCTTGGCCACATAGAGATTCTTTCCCCACTGATGATACCCACTCACGTACACATAGCTCGCGTCAGTTTTCACATCTAAAATGCCGGCCCTAAGCTTCGGGTCCGGTCCGTCTGTTCCAAACTCCAGCGACGTTGTGTACTTGTCAGATTTGCGGACTCGCTTGATATACCCCGCGCTTGACTGAGCCCAGCCAAAGTATCCGACACTTCTTCTACCGACCATATAGACATACGTAGAGTCGGCCGAGTCTTCGTATGTCTGAGTGGCGTACTCAGGATACGTCGATAGATTTTGAGAATACCAGGGGGTGATCGCTATCCCTCCTCCAGTCGTACTAGTAGGCGTGGGGGTTGGGGTGGCCACCACTATCATCTGACAGGATGAGCCCGCGTAGGCATTGGATACTTGGCCGTAGTCTTCGACTCGTCCTCGGAACTCGACTGGATAGGTGATTGTTGGGCTAAAAACATACATATTCTGCCAGGTTGATGATCCCGCCGGGAGCTTCGTATATACCACTTGTGAGCCGGTCACCTGTACGCCATATATGTCACCGGCTGTGGCTGTGCCCATGTCTATGAGATTGTTTCCGGGGATAGATACATATGCCTTACTCGTGCCGTCATAGTATGGGAGATACCACGCAAAATCGATTTGATCGGCTGCGCTCAAGGTGTTTGAGAGTCCCCACATCGCCTGATATGTTTGAGTTCCTGCAGGGATCTGAGCATATCCTCCTGGTGAGGTACCCTCAGCAGCAGAAAAGTTTGCTTGCGCTCCGTTGGACATGGTGGTCGCACCACTGTCAGCATTGCCAGTGATTGCATTGCCCGCTGCAGTCACGTTCACTCCTCCGGTCCAGGTCACCGCATTGCACCCTGAGATGGCTGAAGTTGTGGGTGTTGGTGAGGGTGCAGTATATGGATATCTGATGATGACGATGCCTGAGCC
>CAZJWN010000003.1:0-46455 GCA_964550105.1 uncultured Gammaproteobacteria bacterium | reverse complement strand
TATTCAGTACTCCATCTCTGAGCCTGCTTGTAGCGAGAAATAATCTCCCATCTTTATCCATAAGAAGGTACAAATATTCTTTGAGTTTGGTTAGTGCTTGTGACTTAGCCTCTGCAAGCTCGGCTGGTGTCAAATCAACTAGCCTATCTATGACTGATGGAACGGGATTGGAGGGTGCAGACTCGGTTGACTGGCAAGAAGTTTGTTGAATATCTTTCAATTGCTGTGTAGTTGGACTTCGTCCAAGACCCTCTGATAGTTCATACATGTCACCATTCTATCAACTTCTGATATATGATGAAAGTCACATCTCAGCTTTGGAGAGTAAGCAGGCTGTTGATATACTTGTGAGCCTACTGGGACTCGAACCCAGAACCAATTCCTTAAAAGGGAACTGCTCTACCAATTGAGCTATAGGCCCGATAAACTGCCTATTATATCAGGCTGTACTAGAGGGCTCAACCGATACGTTTCTATGTCTGCTGAAGGATCTCCGTTGTTGTAGGAATGTATCTGAGTACAATCTGCGATTGTTTATTCATCTACCATCTTTATTTTTGAGAGGTATTCGTCGAGTCTCTGTCTTTGGCCAGACATAATTTCAGCTCCCTGTCCGACACTACTTGAGATTTCATAGGCATTTGTTCTATCAACGAAAACGACAGTTAAGTAGGCGTACTCATAACCAGTAGTATGTATCAAGCCGTGGATATCTCCACTGTCGTACTTCTTGAGTCCATTTTTCAATCTTTCTAAATCTTCTAGATTTATTGGTTTACAAAATGGATTATTTGGATTTGGCTCTGGACATGATATTTTTTGATCGCTCATCACTCTCATCTCAGCCACTTGGCTTGGGGTAGTGCCCAGAGCAACTTTGGTTGCCCTAAACCAAAGTTTGTCTTGGGTCACATAATCTGGTTGTCCAGTAGGAGGTGGAGCATATTGGATAGACATACTGAGGTCGTCAGGCTCAGACCTATAAACTAATGATTTTTCGTATGCCGGAATCAATAGACTGTGAAACTTTATCCCATTTGTACCCATGGTCATCGGTGTCGGATACCCAGTTGTTGGGTACATTGTTGGGTATGGTGATTGCATTGGAGGTACTATTTGTGTGGTGACCTGGGGGCGGCCCAGACCAGTCTCATCCAGGAGTGTGGAGGTGCCCGCCATGTCTACTAGTATTTGTGGCTGGGTACGAGCATAGTCGTAGATGCGGACATCATCAATTTTCCCAGCGAAAAAGCTTCCTGACCCATTGTCTCGCGCGCCAATGCTTGTGTTTTTTGCGTTGTTGATGCTTGAAGTAACCGTATTAGCTATCAAGGTCGTCGGGTAAGAGACTCCATCCTTGTAAAATGTCATGGCCTTATTGTTGTAAACCACGCAAACATGTTGCCAGGAGCCTGCGGTCAGTATAGCCGCAGTAGTTTGGTAAGAAACCGCGTTTGCAGACCAACTAACGATATAATCGAATTGTAAGTATCCACCTGCTCGAATAGCAAACTGCCATCCGTCGTAGGGCGAATTCCAGTTGTTTTTGCTGATTATTGCCTGAGAGGCAGCTACTGAGGTTGGATTGATCCAGGCACAAAAAGTCCAGTCGTCGGTGTAGTTGAAGTCAAAGTGATCCCCCAGGTCAATATAGTCGTTCACGCCGTCTAGATTGCTACTTCTGTTGTATTTTCCCAATGCAGTGGTTGTTGTTTGCCCTGAAGCGACTCCCGATACCCTGCTGGGCACAGAGTTGACGACCTCGTTCGTCCTCCCATTCCATGATATCTCATCCATTTTATACCACGCTACTGGTCCATGTGAATACACAGCATTCGTGGTTGGGGTCAAAATGGTTTTTCCAAGATTTGTTGATGATCGCTCTTTTTGAGCATCACTTTGCACTGATTGCAACATGACCAAGCTCAAACCGATGGCTAGGAGTACTAGCACCGTGATGGATGCGTATTTCATACACTGATACCTAGTGTATCAGATTCAGGATTCGGCCCGGGACAAAAATGATTTTTTTGGGTTGGCCGGTGATGAATTTTTTGATTTTTTCTGACGCAAGTGCAGCGACTACGACTTTAGCCTGATCGAGAGCCTCAGATGTGGGAACAACGACTGTATCTCTGACTTTCCCATTGACCTGGACTGGGATTTCGGTGGTGTCAGACTGGAGCAGTTCTGGATCAAAAGTAGGATATGTTGATAGGTGAATAGATTTACTAGCATGTATTCGTGAATAAAGCTCCTCAGTGATAAAAGGTGCGAATGGCGCAAGAAGCGTCAAGAATTTCTCGAGGTCCCCGACTGAGATCAGACCCGGGCCAGTTTTTTCCCAGATATTGATGTGCTCCATCATGATCGCGATTGCAGTGTTGAACTTGAGCTCGCTTATATCGCTGTCGACTTTTTTGATCGTTTTATGGAGTGAAACAAGGATATCTTTGTGGGTAGTTGGTGTCTTTGCCTCAAGAGCCGCTTCTGAGAGGTGCCACACGCGTGCCAAGAAACGATATACGCCCGCAACTGACTCGACCTGCCAGGCTTTCATCTGATCGATCGGGCCCATAAACATCTCGTACATCCGCAGGGTGTCCGCCCCATATTGATTGATCACATCGACGGGATTGATCACATTCCCCCACCGCTTGCTCATCTTCCGACTATCAGGCCCGAGAATCGTGCCTTGATGGCGTAATTTTTGAAATGGCTCATCGAAATTGACCAGTCCAGCATCAAAAAGGACTTTGGTGAAAAAGCGACTATAAAGCAGGTGAAGTACCGTGTGTTCTGCGCCGCCAACATAGAGATCAACTGGCATCCAGGAGTTCATGAGGGTTTTCAGCTCCTGACTATCAAATGGGTTCGTTTCTTTTCCTGATTGTGATGAGGAGCGGACTTTTTCATTGGTCAACATGGCAAAGCGTAAAAAATACCATGAGGAGCATACAAATGTATCCATCGTGTCAACTTCACGATCTGCAAATGCCGGATGTTCCGTGAGCGGTGATTTGCCTGTTGGCTTGAACTCCACATCCATCGGCAAGACGACCGGAAGCTCACTTTCATCAACCGGTATATACTCAATTTTTTCATTTTTCATTTTAAATTTCTTCATTGGGATTGGTGCTCCCCAAAACCTTTGACGTGAGATGAGCCAATCGCGGATCTTGTAGTTGATGACGCGTTTCCCCCATCCTTTTTCTTCCAGATAGTCCATCATCTTGCTCAGGGCAGCACGCACATCCATCCCATCCAAAAAGTTTGAATTCACCATGGTTCCCTCATCTTCCTGTACTTGAACACGCTCGGTGATTGGGCCCACATCTCCATCTTTGGTGACTACCCGCAGAATCGGTAGTCCCATTGCCTTTGCAAAATCAAAGTCACGTAAGTCATGACCCGGGACACCGACCAAACATCCCGTGCCAACGGTGCCGAGGGCAAAATCAGCGACATATATCGGCATATCTTTGCCAGTGAGCATATTGATCGCATGCCAACCAGTGAAAACTCCGGTTTTTTTTCGTCCCTCTGAGAGTCTCTCGAGCTCTTTTTTTTGTTTGGTTTCTTCGACATAGACCGCAACTTTTGCTTTTTCTGGAAAGCTATTCTGGTGTTTTTTGACAAACTCACTATCGGGAGCTACGACGACGAATGTGGAACCGAAGTTGGTCTCTGGCCGGGTGGTAAATACCGTTACTGTGCTTTTGGGGTCTTCTTTGATGGCATACGTGATCTCGATCCCCTCTCGTTTGCCGATCCAGTTGCGCTGACCTGCTTTGGTACTCTCGGGCCAGTCGAGTCGATCTAGATCCTGCAGTAGTCGCTCAGCATAATCGGTAATTTTGAAAAGCCACTGTTCCATATCTTTTTGGATGACGGGAGTCTCGCACCGCTCACATTTACCATCGACGACTTGTTCATTGGCAAGCACTGTCTGACAAAGACCTGGGCACCAGTTCACGGCCTGTTTTTTACGATAGGCGAGCCCCCGTTTATACAGAAAGAGGAAGAACCACTGTGTCCATCGGTAGTATTCAGGTCGATGTGCAGCGAGGATGAGATCCCAATCGTATGATAAACCAGTCGATTGCATCTGAGCGGTAAATGTCTTGATGGCCTCCTCAGTACTGATGGCGGGGTGGACCCCTGTTTTGATGGCGTAATTCTCAGCAGGTAAGCCAAATGAGTCAAATCCCATCGGATGCAGGACCTGGTATCCCTTCATGCGTGAATAGCGCGAGAAGATATCGGTCGCAGTATATCCCTCAATATGTCCCACATGGAGCCCAGCCCCTGATGGGTACGGGAACATGTCGAGAATGTACCTTTTTTTCGTGTCTTTGATGAGTTTTGGCGTCTGATAGAGCTTATCACTCGCCCACTGATCGACCCACTTTTTTTCAAATGTTTGTGGTTGGTATTTCATTTATATGAAATATAAAGTATAAACCAATGCTTCGCTTTAAAAAGGCGAAGCCGCAGCGGAGGTAATGGGCTTTCCGCCAAAGGCGGATAAACTTCTCATCCCATTACCACTAGTCCACTCAGCGGAGGTAATGGGATTCGAACCCATGTGAGCGGTAAAGCTCAAAGGTTTAGCAAACCTTCGCAATAGGCCATCTATGCGATACCTCCTATTATTTAGTCCAAAGTCATCAAGTCGAAGGTCCATAAGGTAAATCCATGCGGGCTTTTGACTTTGTGGACTTTACAGACTTTCGACTATTTGTGTGCCGACGGAGGGAGTTGAACCCTCAAGCTGTAAAGCATACGCTTCTGAGACGTACGTGTCTGCCAGTTCCACCACGTCGGCCTGAACAATAGGTGAGTATTATACCTCGTTTCGAGTCCGATCGATTGGGTGAAACCAGAGTTGCGTGTCAGTGACATACTCTCTCGTGAGATGGCGCTTGATCCAGCGAAGTTGCAATCGTTTAGCTACTTTTTCAAGGATATCGCCAAATGTTCGAAGTGGTGCTCCATTTCCTGTGCTCTTTTTGTGAGAATTCTGGCCTTCCAACAGAGTAAAGGTGCAGTTTGGTAAATATCTATTGACCCATGGATTTTGCATCATCAGCCTTTCGTAGGAGTGATCTCTATCAAAAAGGACGCGTATCTGGGCCATCTCTCGGGCAGAATAGAGAGATACTTTGAGCGATGGTACAGTCAAATCGCTTTCGTCGAGCCATAGATTGAGACAGACCTTGTCTGGGTCGTGCTTGGTAGCTCGTTTATGTCTCACTCCCATGATCTGTGCCACTGCCAAGACCATAAGTCGCGTGATAAACAGTCGATGTGCCGAGGTGACGACCATCAGATCGATATCATCATCTGGCGTCGCATTGTATATCGCGCAGCTTCCCGTCAAGCCAATCATTGAGACGGTGGGTATAGATTGACAAATCTGCAGAAATCTATGTATCGATGTCAATTTTCGGTTAGTTTCATGTATTCTCGTCTGATATTGTTCACTGGGTATCTCTTGCCATATTTCTGAATATGTCTGTGTTAAAGCGTCAAATGAGCATGATTTGTTTTGTACAGCAATCTGGAGTGACTTTTTCAATCTTTTTGCATCAGAATATATCTGAATATATCTATGTATATCTTTTGACATCAGGCGCTTGCCTTGCATTCCATAGTATCTGAGTACTTCTGATATATTTATATTCATTTGTATATAGTGAATATCTTCATACACCTGTACTTTCTGTTATAATACACGTATGATCATTCGGGTTGTCACAGCAGTATTATTTGTCGCCATCTTGGTCAGTATCATCGCATATGCGCGTGGATATCGACTAGATGTTTCAAGTACCGCTATCACTTCAACTGGCTTGGTTGCCGTGACCTCTACTCCACGTACCGCCAAAGTATACGTCAATAGCGAACTAAAAGGCATCACTGATCTGAGTCTCAATCTCGCTCCTGGCACATACACGTTTACCGTCGTAAAAGAGGGTTATTTCCCTTGGCAGAAAACTATCAAGCTCAGAGGGGAAATCGTGCAAAGTCTCGATGCGATACTCTATCCTGTCAACTCATCACTCAATCCCTTGACCAATATCGGCATCGCAAAGGCTATCCCCATCGGCACCGAATCCGACCGGATTATATTGTTTAGTGACAATAGTCCAAAGGCATCCGTTGAAGCTGAGGTAGTCCTTGAACCCACTTCTCAAGTAATCAGCGATACGTCTAGTGCGGGTATTTATGTGTACGATGCGAGTCGCCGAGTGATTTCGCTTTTACCCAATATCCAGCGGATCATTTCATATGAAAAAATCGGACCTGAGCTTGATCCTGCCAATCTGGATATCGTCTTTTCTCCTGACGGCAAACAGATGATCGTGTTTGTCATCGACAGCACTGATCAGGAGCGGCCTAGCTCGTATCGACAATACAATGAGTATTATCCTCACTATTCACTTCCTGAAAACTATGTTCAAGCACTTCTCGTCAATATCGATGAAGTAGATGGTACTGCGCTGGATATCACTGAAACCGTGGAGTCGCTGGTGGACGCATGGACACAGACGAAAGATCGCCAACTTTCCACCCTCACAAAAGCGATGAATCGGCCACTGGGTGATTTTTTCAAATCCACTACCCACATCCTCGACATCAGTCAAGACAAAACGCGTCTGCTTTATCAGGCCACCACCTCAGCGAGTCTCGCACCGATTCTCAAGCAGCCGCTCATCGGGAGCAATCAAACTGAAGAAGTCAGAGAAACAAAACCAAACAATATCTACTCGTATGACATCAAAGAAGATAGGAATTATCTGATCATCAACGACTTTGAGGCTCAGAAACAGTCTCTTCCCATATTTCATCCGAACTCAAAAAATATCATCTATAGCGAGGCAAAGTCTATCAGCATCTCTGATTTTGATGGGAAAAATAAATATAAGGTATATTCGGGACCATTTGATCCACGATTTTTTGCGATTGCCAGCGATGGGCGCATCTTCATCCTGACCAATCTAAATCCTGAGTTGACGAAGTATGGAGACCTCTATGCTGTCGGAGTGAGATGAATGGGCCGAGCTTTAGAGGTCAGGTGGTCTTACGGCGTGCAAATACGAGTAACCGCTGCAGTGTGGTGCCAGGAGGCCAACATGTCTGCAGGGTGAGTAGTTCCTCATCTGATTGACGAGTCAAGTACTCTACTTCATCAGGATTCACTTTTTTACTACTCTCCACTATGTAAACGTACCTTCTACCGCGGTGGAAAAGATTGATCTCGTCACCTGCTTCGAGTTTATACAGGAGGTAAAAAACTGCGTTATAAGTGCTTATGTTCCATACATAGTCGGTAGAGTGGGCAAAGAGAAAGATGTTTCCCCCATCACCGGGGAAATATGTCCCCGCTGCGTGAGCTACCCCAAATCTCAGTTTGTCGAGATATTCCTTTTCATCGGCTGGATTGACATTTGCGATGATACGCGCATTCGCTGCGATTTTTGGTACTACTATCGAAAATTCAGTGTCAACTGGGGAAATACTTTCGCGCTGGTTCAGTTTGAAAAAACGGGCAAATTGACTTTCTGGCGGGGGTACTGGCGGCGTGTCGCTCGCACGTCCCTGGGCTGGATCCACGACCACATATTGCCTTTGTATGAGTTGCGTATCTACAAAATATTCTACCTCTGATATGATCGGTTCGTAAAATATTTTGACCGTGAAAAATATGGACAGCAATATGAGCCAGTTACCCAATGTCCTCAAACACACGATTCGGAGGAATCTCCTGTCTTCAAACAGTTTGAGATATTGATGCCAACTCGTGCTGAATGTATCTTTGTGTATCATGAGGATATCCCAAAATGCGAAACTTATGTGTTTGTGCCATCGAGAGGAGTCGAACCTCCAACCTTTCCCTTAGGACGGGACTGCTCTATCCAAATTGAGCTACGACGGCTACGCCTCCTGATAGTATTGTATCAAGCACCGCATGCATATACTCTGATATAGTAATCTGTATGGATGAAATAGATATGAGATATGACCTTGCATTCTCGTATGCCCCCGGGATTGGGCCACTCAGATACAAGCAGTTGCGTGATCATTTTGGCACTCCCAAGAAGGCTTTTGAGGCTTCAGAAAAGTTATTATCAGAAATAGTCTCCGGACAAATTGGTCAACAGTTTGTATCTTGGAGAAAGCAATTCGAATATCAAAAAGTTGCCACTGAGCTGAAAAGTAAAGGGATCCATGTGCTCAATCAGTCCCACCCTCACTACCCTCAAAGCCTACTTCACATCTCAGACCCCCCTATCTGTCTGTTTATAAAAGTGCAAAAAGAGGAATCTCTATCTAGATTGAATTCAAAAATTCATGTGGCGATCGTCGGGAGTAGGAAACATTCATCCTACGGACGGAGTATGACTCAGCGACTGGCTGCTGATCTGGCTAGAAATGATATAACTATCGTGAGTGGGATGGCACTCGGGATCGATGCGATCGCTCATATCAGCACACTTGACGCACAGGGTCATGCACTTGCAGTGTTGGGGTGCGGAGTAGATGTGATTTACCCACAGGAAAATACACATCTCTATCACAGGATCATATCCCAAGGTGGGATCATCCTGTCTGAGTTTACCCCAGGCACACGACCCATACCCGGATATTTTATCGCGCGCAATAGAATCGTTGCGGGTATGAGTAAAGCGGTCATCATAGTTGAGGGAGCAAAGGATTCAGGGAGCCTAACTACTGCACGTATCGCTGCGGAGCAAGGAAGAGATGTGTACGCGGTCCCGGGTGAGGTCACGTCTCCCCATGCTGAAGCTCCACTGATTTTGCTCAAGCAAGGGGCCCGACTGGTAACTGAGGCTGCTGATGTATTGAGTGATTTTGGTTTGAATCAGGTACCTACGGCTGTCCAAGATATGACTTGGAATGACCCCATTGAACAATCTATCTACGAGTATATTCGACAAAACAAAGATGTGTACCCTGATGCTCTGGCAAGCCACCTAAATATCGAGATTTTCATACTTACGACACATCTATCACGCATGGAGATCAGAGGGATTCTAAAAAGAAACCTCACCGGATCTATTTCTCTTTAGGATTCATCGAGTACTTCACTCTTTTGGAGATGTAGACGTGATTCCTCGATCGCAACTGCACTGATGAGGAGTCCCAGAGCTAGCGTGAATATGATTATCGTTCGTAGGCTCATGTTGGTGGATGATTTTGAGCCTACAGTATCGGTAGCTCCTTGCACATCGCTGGCATCCCGACTCGCAACGAGAATGGGTTGTTTGTCTTGAGCAGACAAAATTGGAGGATGCTCTGTCGAAGAGATGATGTTTGCACACGTAGCTGAGGGGTCAGGAGAAACCGAGGTTCCTTTGTATACACCAGTCGAAATTTGTTCGGTACAAATCTGATTCATTTCAGAGGCTCTCACTCGCACAACTGCTGTGTATCCTATCGCCTGACCGGGCTCTAGCAAATCGCTATCAAATATGGTTTGTGACCCAACAGTCATCGCTGGATGAGTCGCAAGTATATAAATGACTTCTACCTGAGCAGTTTTGATGTATTCCTCGAGTCGAATACTTTCGATGGGGACATTGCCGTCGTTGAGGACGTACCCCGTATACGAGATGATGTATCTATCATCACTCCCCTGCTCGAGGTAAATATTGGTTACTTTTTTGCGATGGGTGAGGGAGGGAACTGAAGCCTCAGGCCGAGGACAATCGGTAGATGGCTCCCATCTCAGATGGTAGTTGGTGGGGGCAGTTAACTGTGGTAACCCCGTGTCGACGTCATATAAATACCCTGATAGACGTACATCAACCATAGTATCTATTGACCGGATCCCTGGCCAGTTTATCTCAAAACTAAAAGGGTCACCGTTTTTGACATCACGTGTGTATGTCGTGATGATTTCGCTGGTACGCAAATTATCTGGGGCTATGACTTTATACCCTAGTTTGAGTCGTGAAGTAGTTCCTTCAGGTATGGTGATTGTGCCCTGAATCACCAGCTTCTGAGGCTCATATTCACAGTAATCTGTAGGGAGGTCAAAATCTATCTGGGGCTTTAAATCAACAAAACAACTACTGTCTGCACTACAGCTATCAGGCCCATCTCCAGCAACTGGTATACATCGAAATGAGTTGCACTGTGCACAACGTGCCTCATCTCTTTTGACTGTGCGGATAATCAGGGAGGTATCATTTGGTGATTGTTTGGTGAAATCTTGCATACGTGACAAATCCTGCGCATCAGAGCTATAGCGTATACTCAAGCGCCATTCAGAGCATACAGCACCGAGGCCAAGTGTCATGTCCTGGTAAGGAGTCAAAACTGCGCTTCCCGTTTTATCCCGGCAAGGCATCAGAGTCACCTGACTAGCCTCGGTTATAGTTCCATCATCAGATAAACAGTCAAGGAGGTATTTTATGTACAATTTATTGTTGCCGAGTTGCTCGCCGATCTTTCCCGCATATGTCAGGGTGAAAGATCGTGCATATGATGCGTCTGTTTGTCCTGATTCGAGAAATGGTTGTAGGTGGAGTGGGTGATCAGCATCTCTCGGGAGATCTTTTCTACGGTCTTCTGAGATGGTGTGGGGAGTGTTGATGATCGGAGCGATATCTGCACCTGTACATTTATCAGCTCGGCAGGTTGATCGTACTGGTGCAACTCCACACACATTTGTGTTCGTTGATGCGAATCGTACGGTGTATTCGTATGGCGCTATCGCACTCGTATGGTTAAAAGAATTGGCGTCACCCGGAATGAGAGCGATCCCTGACAGGTCACTGGCGATGGTAACCGTCGGATCATCTGCAGTCAATGTCACCGAGTAATACCCTCGACTATCTGGGCTGTTTGAGGTGGGTTGGCTACCGGAGAACGTTACTTGAGGTGTCTCACTCATCACCTTTCCATTTGCACAGCCAAAAATAGGCTTGATTTTTATCGATTTGACATCTGGAACGCAAATCGAGGCAATATCAGTGGTCACTTCTATTTTATGAACACTATCATCTTTGGTGTCCGAATAGTCAAAAGTCTTTTTGGTGGTTTTAGCGAAGTCCAGGATATCATTGCCCGATTTTGCCCCAACCAAATTGAGTGTTTCCTGCTCACCGAGATCAGCTGAGTATACTCCGTTTCTGTCAGGGCCCATGATATTGATTTTCCGATCGAAAGATAGTGTCAGGTTCCCAGGCTGAGCGGTGAGCCCCTCTGAACAGATGAGCTCGGGTTGAAACTTGATGGTGCGAACAGGGGCAGAAACAGTGAACTTTGACTCACAGTTGATGGTTGCTGGTACAGCATGTACTACGCCATCCCATGATTCTTGATATGTGCAAGATTCTCCCCCCGTAGCGTCTTTGCTTACGGATATTTTATTTGTCTCTGCATCATATGTGCAGGTTTTAGCTGGAGATACGGTGATTGTAGATTTCCCATCAGCATTCGTGGCTGTGCCTTTAACTACTTCAAATGAATCTCCAGGAAACACTGATTTCGCATGACCCGAAGGTCCAGTGCAGGTCAACTTTGGGCGTACTTTCATCGGTACACTGGCATTGCAAGTGATTGATGGTTTTGTATACCGGGGATCACTCGTATTCCATGTGACCATATAGCTACATATACCTTCTTCTGAACCCGCTGTTATCGTCGTGCCTGACACAGAACAATTGCCTGACGTGAGTATGATCGGGCCACTTGTCGCACCAACTGGACGAATGAGTGGGTCGTTGACTTGCAGTGGGTCGGCAATATTGAGCTGTGCGAGAGGGGTAAAAATATCTTTTGGAGAAGGATACTCTTCTGGACACGCAAGTACACCGGTGGTGATTGGTAGGGGGACAGCAGTTGGAGTTGGGGTAGGTTGTGATACGGTTGGGGAAGGTGAAACAGGAGTAGCCTGCGGAGGATCAAGTACAAACATAAAATGGTAGTTGCTGACTATTCTACCGTCCCCTACCCTTCGATCGCCATTTTCTCGAGTGTCGTACACTGCCCTATCTACAAAAGCCCCTTGATTGTCCATGATCATCCAACGACCTCGTGAATGTGCGTATCCTGCGTCGATATACTTTTTGGAAAGACTAAAGTCGGGACTGAAAACTGATTGTAATCGATAGCCCTTTGATTCCGAGCTGAAACCACACCAGCTATCCAAGCCCGAGAGCGCTTTCTCCGGAGACCCATCGATGAGTGCACTATATGATGCACATACAAAATCGTTGCGCTTCGACACTGACCTTCTTTGTGTCGCAAGTACGAAATTGTTTTCCCAATTGCTCATCACATATCCTCCATTTGGTCTCGTTGCTTTGACATAGATGTTTGATTCGTTTTGCCATTCATCCGGCTTAGACACATCTGGACGACCGAAATCTACTCTTCGGATATATATATCGCCAGTCGCCTGTCGAAATATATCCTTTGAACACGTAGACCATGTTTGCCCCGACAGACATATTTTTACAACACCGCTCCCTTCTCCTGGAGTTGCAAACGCCTCTGGTGCACGCACAAATAAGGCAAAAGCTATGATGATTGTGATGAGTAACGACTTTTTTTTCATTGTTCTAGCAATGTATCGAGTGAATCAGCATCCATAATCTGTCTCTCAGTCACATGCACTATGGCGTAGAAAGCCTCATATGAACTCTTTTTTTCTTTGTCGGTGTAGCTTTTTCCAGTAAGCACATCACTATACGTCCCCACAGGCAGATTCCACGGCAGTGCCTTGATTTCTGGATCATCTACGAAAGTGTCGCTCGGTTTGAGATAGTCATAGGCAATATACGTATTCAGGGCATATCCTGGATCTATCTTTTGTACAGCAAGTGACTCACTCAGTTCTTGGCCAAGCGAAGCCATGGTTATTTCCCCTTTTTTGAGTCGCTCGAGACTGCTGTCCATGATTTCCTTGGCGTTTACCTTCCCCTGCTCTACGCCGATTTGAGAAAATGTTGGAGAATCAAAAAATATTGTAATCATCTCAACATTGGCATAACTTGTGCCCTTGGTTCGCAAATATATTTCGGATTTTGTGAGGTCGCTAAACGTCACCTGGGCCCCTGCTGAAACACGTAAGGTGCCGTCATCCGATGTCTGTGCTGCTTCTATGATTTTTTTGGCTGTTTCGTTTTTTGAAAGATCAATCGGCCCAGTGAGTTCGAACCCCTGCTCAATAGGGTCATTGTCACTATCAGTGGTTTCGGTCTTCGGTGTCGTTTGAGGCGCCTCAGAGGGCACTACTATGTCAGTAAATAGATCGTCACCTTCTTTGATTACAACCATTTTATCGAGTTTATTACTTTGCTTGGTCATCAGGCTCTGACCAAAGAATCGTATACCCGTATACATTTCTGATAGCCTGGCACGCACGTAGTTTCCCTGGGTGTTTGAGGTCGTTTCTGACGAGGAAAGTCGGTATTGCTCATACGCGATCTTGGTGCTATCCAGCAATACACTTCTGATGAGGGCCATGACGTATCCGGACGTCATGATCGATATCGTCATGCACAAAAGGATAAACCACGCGTGGGTCTTTGGCTTTGGTTTGGTTTTATCTGCGGGTACGGACATAGGTACATGCTCTACTCGGTTACTTGTATCACGCCCTTCATAGTTTTAAATACTGTCAAATTACCGGTAAAAACACTCGCGAGAAAATCATATTCTCCAACTTTTTGGAATGGCTCCAGTGCCACTACATGCTCAATCTCTCCTACTCCGAACTGGAAGCTTTTATCATCAAAAGCAGGAAAAAATATGCCTTGAGGTTCGTTTACTGATCTTTTGAACTGCAAAACAAGTCGTGTATTACGAGGGACGGTAACTACATTTTTGCTAAAGCCAGTTTTGTTCGAGATAAGGACAGTTTCAGTTATTTCATTGTCAGAATCGTTTGCAGATACAGGTTCAAGTTTGCCTGGAATATGATCCTGTGTGCTCCTGTCTACTTTCGTCAGATTGAACTGAGTCTGCCATACAAAAAGACCTAGAATAATCAAAATAAAGGCCATAACACCCAACAAAAAAGAGTACCCTTCGGTATACGATGATTTTCTTACAAGCATAATGAAGTTTATTGGTCATTGTAACGACCCCAATACCTCCATTCAAAGTAGTATAATTTCGGTGCGATGTCAAGCTCAATACTGCACAAAATGCGCCTGATTGTTATGGGTTTGTTGATGTTATTTTTTTGTATTTTTCTGACATATCCTGTGGTAGCGGCGGAAAATATCCATTTTGAGGTCTCTCCTAGACTCCAACATTTTATCGTTAAGCCCGGTGCCAGTGCTTCTGCCCGATTGCGTGTTAGTAATCATGGTGACCCGTCATACTTTTCCTTTTCACTCAAACACGACCCTCAGATTTCCATTGACATCAAATCTACGCCTCAACGAGTCACGCCTGGCGATGTGGTTCTTTTGGAGCGTGATGATGTGTTGGATTTTCAGTTAGAGATCAAGCAAAATGACACGACATATGTCGAATCTGACAGATTGATCGATTTTATAACATCTTCAAAAAATATTTTTGCAAGTCATAGAGCTGGTATTAATATTGATTTAGAGCCCCAAATACTATCTCGTATCGTCCTTAGTACTACCGTGGATGGCAATCTTGACATGAAGCCACGTATCAGTTTGTTTCGCAACCCTCAGGGTGAGATTGGTATGAATACGGCCGATCAAGCTGTAGACCTGCTAGTCCAAAATACAGGTAAACACATGACCTATGTTGCTGGTACAGTGAAAATCATCGATCCCTCAGGTGCCAGTCGCATCATAGCCATACCCCGCACAGCTATATTTGCCGAAAGTATTCAGAAGATCTCAGGATCCCGTGGCCAAGCACTGTGGTTTCCTCAAAATCAGCTCAAAATTGGGCAGTATCGACTGTTTGCCGATCTGAGTGTACCAGGACCGGAGCGCATCAAGCTGTACGGGCAAACAAGTTTTTTTGTCCTCTCTGAGGCAGCGTTGGTTGGGGTTGTGGTACTAGTGCTAGTACTTTTTGGCTGTATACTGTACATATACTTTACCTATTTGCACAATCGTGCATGGAAACCAATAAGTATTCAGAAATCTTCACCCAGCTTATAGACGAAATAAAAAGTGCAGATGACCACAAGGCTCGACTTCTCATATTATTCAAAAAACCGATTTTTCTATTCCTTGTTTGTCTTTGTGGCGTTGCATTTTTGCAGTGGTACAAATCAGTTGATACTCACGCAAGTACATCGGCATCAGATGTGGGCTTGAACCAGACTGTCCGAGCAGCTACTGAAGCGTCACCGCATATCTATGTCGACATATCGGGCTCTGTCGTCGATCCACAAGTCCATAAAGTTCCCGAAAACACCCGTCTCTACGAAGTCATCGAAAAATCTGGTGGACTCAATGAGTTGGCAGACCGTCCGTATTTTTATCGAAACTTCAATCTGGCTATGGTGCTTGATGATCAAGACAAAATATATGTTCCCAGCACTACTGAGGTTGTCAGTGGGATATATCAAGAAAACGCAAAACTCGTCTCTGCCTACTCCCAAGCCGGGACACAAACACGGTCACAAGGATCAGAACAGCCTAGTTCTAGTGGCAAAATCTCGATCAACCAGGCTAGTCAAGCAGCGCTTGAGACACTCAAGGGTGTTGGTGAGATTACTGCGTCCAAAATCGTAGCCGGAAGACCGTATGCATCGGTTGACGACCTTGTTGAGAAAGATATCATCAACCAGTCACTATTTGATTCTATTCGGGACCAGCTTGAACTCTAAATCACGCTCTCACCATGCAAATCGTTGATTATAATACTCTCAGGGAGTATATGAGTGAGACTCATATCAAATTGCTTTTAGGCATGGTACTGGGTATCGATACTCCGAGAAGTATTTTTGACAAGCAACTACAAATTGCCGGACTGACACATATGCTCGTCTTGTCCGGATCAAACATTTCATTTCTTATCCGCTTTTTTCAAAATTTCATTCCTACGAGAAACGTGAAATATTTGACATATTCCACGTTATTGCTCATCGGTGCGATTCCAATCATATTTGGGAGTGGACCCTCGACTATCCGCGCAGTGTCTATGGCAGCCATTCCCCTCATCGCGAGCTATTATGAACGACCGAGTCAGCAGATGCACCTCATCATACTATGTGGGTTTTTGATGGCTATTTTCGACCCTAGTTATCTCACAAGGATTTCATTTCAGTTATCTTTCGCCGCAGTCATTGGCATAGCAATTTTTGATAAAAAAGAAGAAAATGCTCATAAAACCCTTGGTAAATACATCTTGAACACTGTGCGTACCACCCTGGCTGCACAATCTCTGACTACACCAATCATTTTTTATCATTTTGGGACTATTTCACTAGTATCGACTATCAGCAATCTACTTGTGAGTTGGACAGTACCCTTCATCATGCTCCTTGGTATCCCCTATCTCATCATAGTAAGTATTTTACCGGAAACCGGACAATACATAATACTTCCAATAAAAATATTACTGCAGTATTTCCAAACGATAACAGAAACAATCTCTTCATTTACCTACAGTCAGATCAAATACTAGACTTATCAAATACAGCTAACGATTGCTAGGCAAGCTCATGAAACATATGGGCATACCAAAAGCCACGAACAAAAAACTCATGATAAGCAATTTTATGAAAAAGCTAGATTGAGCGTAAAATAAATAGCAATTATTCACTGAATAATCAAAAACAATCACAAGCACAGTCAAAAAAAGCGTAAATACTACCAATAAAACAAAAATATAACTAACAAATACTGAGCTTTATGAAAAGATAAAACAATATAACTGCTAAATAACTGTGTACAGAAATCAGACTACGCAAAAACGGTCGATTCTGTGTAAATAAAGTTCGTATAAGAGACAAATACACAAAACACTCGGACTTAGGAATGAGAATGTAAGCGTACAAGCTAGCACCTATATACACAGCAAACGAAGCAAAATTTTGACTTAGAGCAATATAAAGTAACAACAAGCACACAAATATGGCGCACAATAAAAGACAGCAGTCAGTCTAAAATAAATATTGTCAGAAAAATTAAATATCTATGCTCAAACGCATATCAGTAAAGAAATATGTGTGCTAGACTCGCTCTACTGTCGGTTCTAGCAACACAAATCAACAAGCCGATAATACTGTAATCACGATATATAAGATAAACACAGAATTTATGTGAACAAAATAATTAATATAAATTACTAGCAAATTGCAAATTGTTAACATTAGTATGCTGTGATGATTATGGCTTTGCAAAAATACTAGCACAAGCATACATATGATTTAATTTAGGTTTAGACTAATTTTATATTTACACAAATACATTTGTTTGCTTAGATTCGTCAGTGTGTATTTGTCTATTGATTAATTCTTATTGTTTCTATACTATTATTGTACAATTATGTTTGTGATTTCTGACTATAAAGCTCTGTACTTTAAATATATTGATCTTTCGTCTTTTCCGGCTAATAAGCAGCGTGTTATACTAAGCTCAATTGATTATTTTTGCCGTTGGGCAGACGCACAGCTGTTGCATGATGGTTGGGGAAGTTCAGATGATGTCTCAAGTTTGCTCGCTGGGTACTATTCTCACTTGATCCAAATGGATATTTCGCAAAGTAGTACAAATACTAAAAGAAAGAATGCAGATTTGTTTGTGCAGTGGCTCCAAACATCAAATGTGTTGCCTCAAAATATAGTGGATGTGCCTAGGCAGATGCATGATTTAGCATCTTTACAGGCAATTACGCCTAAATATCGTGGTAATTACCTGTTAATCGGTGGCATATTTATCATATTTCTTTCTTTGTTTTATCTTATAGCTCGCAATACTGCTTCTGTGAATCTACATCAGGATAGATATTACCCAGTTGATTCAACCAAATCTATTCGTATTCGAGTGAGCTCGTCTAATTCCGCTCTCGATATGGATAGGTTTTCATCAAGCAAAATTGAGTTTAGATTATTACAGCAGTCTGAAAAGCGCATAGTAGCCATATTGATCTGTCCAATGACACCTTTAGACCCAGGCGAGAGTGTACAAGCCTTCTCTATTCCATTCTCATCATGCATATCACAAAACTCAGATGCATCGAGCGTGCTAGCGAATTTCTCTGGATATTTCGACGTATATATTGACTCACTATTTGTCACTCGTAGACTATCAAACTAAAACACAATCGAATACTTGTTTTAGACTTCTGTAACTATCCACTCATTTACTGTTATTGATTATCAGATAAGTTAAAAGTGTGCTATTTTGACACTTTTGTACAACTAAAGTTTACAATAATTAACAAAATGCCGTAACTTTTCTTCATTTTGCCGATTTCAAAAGTGGGCATTATGATATTTGTCATTTTAATATATCCTGTAACATTAGTTTATTTATTTTGTGAATTTTCGTCGTTTTTATATATTTTTGAGTTATTATAGCAATCCAAATATTTATTTTTGTTTATTAAAATAGTACAAAGGTGTTTTTTGTTTCTATTATTGCTAAATTTTCTCCTTTTTTATCATTTTTCTGTGTTTTATCACTAGATATGCTGTCTGCTAATGATGATTTCTGCATCTTTTACTTGAAAGGTGGCTCTAGACTGTTTTCAATATCATGCTTTTAAATATTTTTGCCATCACCGTATTGATTTCTGATATTTTCTCCTTGGCTTCGACTAAAGACGTAGACTTTTCGTTGTGAGGATAGTAGTGAAAGAGCTCATTTCTGCAGTACCTCCACGCATGCCATATTTCACTTGCTAGGGCTGCTGAATACTCATCCTCTATCTTCACATAGAGTGATTCTTGCCGTGTTTTGTAAAAAGTATCTGGTGATAACAATCTGCCTAGTCGTAAATGTGTTGAAATATACTCTTTTTGATTGATATATCCTATGTCTAGGAACACTTTCTTTAGAAACCCCTCATAAGCCTTTGCAAAGGGGAATACAACGAATGCATAGTCTTTGAAGTTGTACTTGCCGTCACTGAATATCTCCTGATATATGTATCCTCCCTCTCGAACAAGGTCCTGCTGCGTCACAGAAAGATAATCCCAATAGGATTGGTTCTTGAACGTGTGGGGGGAATCGAACATGTACATCCATTTTATACCATAATCTGCAGCGAAGGTGACATAGAACTGCAGATGTACATCGATTTGACCATGGTGCGATTCAAAGACGCAAGCACTGCCTCAATATTTTGAGTAAGCTGCTCATCGGTGAGCGACTTCTTTCCGATTAAAATATGAATTATTGGCGATTTCGGCTCTGTTTTGTACCGTAAGGTATTCCCAGTAAACTTTGATACCAAATCAGCAGGATTTGCCGAAATTGTGCCAGATTTGGGGTTTGGCATCAGTCCACGCGGTCCAAGCAGTTTGGCATATTTTGCAAGTTTTGGCATCATGACTGGCGATGTCAGCAAAACATCAAAATCGATGATTCCCTTGTCTAGGGCACTCAGGATAGACTCATCTACGATGGCAACACGAATAGACTTACCATTGGAATATGGAAGCGCAGCTTCGCCTTTATAGCCAACCTCTGTCACGTTTATGTGTAACTCGATCGATTCATCGAATTTTGCAAAGCCAACAGACCTCAGGTTGCGGATCGCATCAGCAGGAGACAGCGGTGTGTTGCGGAGCTCTTTTAGCTTCTTTGCAGACTCTACGTATTTGGCCCCACGCTTAAAGGGAGTGGTGGATTTGTTTGATTTTTTTATCTTTTCTCTCGGCGTTGTCTGGACTGGGACTTGTACATCTGCTGATGGCTTCACATCTTCATCCTCAGCCCGAGAACTAGCTTCTTGTGAGGCAATTTGAGCGGCGGTTGGTTTTATTTTGGCTGACATAACAAGAAAAATATAAATTTAGGCTAACTCGACTCCCATACTTCGGGCAGTACCTGCAACTATCTTACACGCAGCAGCAATATCATTTGCATTCAGATCAGCCATTTTTTCCTTTGCAATCTCTTCAAGTTGTGCTTGCGTTAGCTTGCCAACTTTTTCTGTGTTTGGCTTCCCAGAGCCTGATTGAAGTGAGAGTTTTTTCTTTATCATTGCGGCAACTGGAGGTAGTTTTGTGATGAACGTAAAGGAACGATCATCAAATACAGATATCACCGCAGGGATGATATTGCCCTTGAGCTTTGCAGTGCGGGCATTGTACTCTTTGATAAACTCCATGATAGGCACTCCATGTCCTCCAAGAGCTGGTCCGACTGGTGGGGCAGGTGTCGCTTCGCCAGCAGGTAAATTGAGCTTGATGAGTGTTTTTAGTTTTTTTGCCATAGTTGTTAGATCTTATGAACTTGCAAGAAATCAATCTCGATAGGTGTTTCTCTATCAAAAATTGAGACAAGAACCGTTAATTTACCCTTATCCTCATCTATTGACTGCACCGAGCCGAGAAAATCAGCAAACGGTCCATCTATGATCCTCACCGCTTCACCGGCAGTGAACTTTGTCTTGAACTTCGGCTGTTCTTGAGAGACGAACTTCATGATGGCCTCAACCTCTTTCTGTGAGATTGGAGTTGGTTTCTGCCCGACTCCAATGAATCCGGTTACTCCTTCGGTTGTGCGAACGACCAACCAGGTTTGGTCATCGAGCGACATCTGGACTAGAATATATCCAGGAAAAACTCGCTCTTCTTGCTTGGTTTTCTTTCCTCGTTTGACCACAATGGTTTCGCGGGTAGGCACGATAACGTTGAAGATCTTGTCTCCCACTCCAAGAGATTCGACCCTTTGTTGAAGATTTTTCTTTACACGGTCTTCATGGCCAGTTTGAGTGTGGATCACATACCATCTCGCGCTTTCTGGTGCAGTATTGATTTGCTGAATGTTAGCAGACATATCCAAATTGAATTATTTTGTTAAAAATCCCAACATTTGAGTGAGTCCCAGGTCAAGTATGCCGACATATAGCCCGACAAACAAGCTCACCAAGATGACTACGAGTGTTAATCGAGTGGTCTCCGAACGTGTTGGCCAAGATACTTTCTGTATTTCTTCGAGAAAATGACGCGACGAAACAGAAGTTGATGGATTTGGTGACCCTTGCATCGCGTTATTGTACCATACTATCCGGCTTTTCCAATAGAAAATTTGCTTGGGGATTGAGGTTGTGGGTTGCCCAGTCGTGGGTCATGTCTAGACTCAATATGTAGAGTATTTTCAATTGAAAATGACTGGGATAGCCTCAGATTCGTATATTCCTGTAAGATCGTTTGACGCATGCGATGATGGGATGGAGGCCCACACCTCTTTTGCGTCTAGATTGAGGCTTATTGGGATGACTTTCCCTGAAGTCCGCTGGATGAACGGGCGTTCACAAGTGACCCGATCCTTTGAACAAATACTTATGTTGGTTATGGGCAAACTTGACCATGCACGTATCGAAGCAGAGGTGGTTGTCGAATCCAGGTGTACTGCTTGTTTATCAAGATGAGCGTCTGTGGAGCCTTCTTGCCCGAATAGAACTGTGCCGTTCAGTAAAAATTCCTGTCTTACTTTTTCGTCCATGAGAGATGCATGAGTCTTGCCACTAGCTGCAGGGACACTATCAACGATTTTTAGTTCATCAATGATGATGTCGTTCCTCGTCATCGGTGCACCAACTCCAGAGTCTGTCCCACGTTCAGTGCGCACATAAATGGTGGCTACCAGGTTCATACAGAGTAAAATGACGATGAATACTCCAATAGTCAATATTGCTACAGTTGTTTTGCGCTGAGAAAATTCCATAGAAAAATTACTTCAGGAAATTTTGAGGATTCAGCAATGCATTTCCTTGTCGCACCTCAAAATGTAGGTGTATGCCCGTTGATCTTCCTGTCGAACCCATGAGACCAATTTGTTGGCCTTGCGACACAACATCACCTTGTTCTACATCTCTTCGAGATAGATGTCCGTAGAGAGTCCTGTACCCATTGTTGTGGTCGATGATTATATGACAGCCATAACCCCATGAGAAACACCCTGAATATATGATTGTTCCTGCGTCGGATGCAATCACAGGGGGAGATGATGAGTTTGCCACATCTAGGGCCATATGATAAGACGCGGGATACTGAGTGATGATCCCGTTGGTCGGCCAAATGAAGTTCGATGAGCCGCTCACTCCTGCCTGAACTTGAGCAAATACGTAGGTGTCTACCGGTGCTGTCTGCTTTGGCTCTGCTATACTCCCACCTGGTATGACTAGGTCAGTACCTGCTACTAGTGTAAATGCGTTATCTTTAAATTCATTAAATGGAAAGTTGACGATGTTTTGAGGGTCAACACCGTACTTTTTCGCAAGTAGGTATATGTTGTCTCCTGGTTCGACAACATGAATAACACCACTTATAGGTGCTATCCGTAGATTTGTCCCTGCTTTTAGCGTGGATCCTGGGTTGTTATTGGCCCACACTATAGTTTTTTCGGATATATCAAACTTTTTTGCAACAGATTCGAGAGTGTCCCCCTTGACAGTCTGGTACAGCACTACTTTGTCCCGGAGCCCATTTGAGCGAATGGTGTTCACTGATATATCCTGCTCATCTAGATAAACTTCGGCTTGTGCCTGAGACGTCTGTGAAATGGAACTGATCTCATCTGATTTGCCCAGTGGATGATTTTGGGCAATAGTCGGTGCGCTGATCACGATCAGGGCAAGCAAAAAAATGAATGAGGTGTTGACGATGTGGGACGAATACTTGCCTCTGTCCTGGATCAAGAGCGCAGTGATGAACCGCTTGATATGCCCAAGATAACTGGCAAAAAACATCAGTCGGGAGATGAAGTATCTTACAAGAAATGTGAGAAATTCTGATTTGTATGCCATGGGTTCGTTTACGAGTAACTTGCTCTATATTGTATACCGAAGAGCACTAAACGTTGTTATTGTTCGAGATACCTCTCGATATCGAGCGAGGATGCAACGCCCATACCTGACGCAGTGGCTGCTTGACGATATATGCTATCAACGCAATCGCCAGCAGCAAAAATACCCAAGATATTCGTTTGAGACCCAAAATAGCGAGATTTCTGAATATCTCGAGTGCGCTGGGGATACGGCGTACTTCCAGTCATCAATAGTTGCTCTGCGAGCCTCGTATTTGTCATGATGTATCCTTTCTGATCTACATCGATCAAGCCAGCACATAGCCCCGTATCCGGCTTGTGTCCTATTGCAACGAATACTCCTTCAAGGGCAAGTTCTTTGGCTTTTTGATCTCCAGTTTTCTGGATACTGACTCCGGTGACTTTTTGCTCTCCAAGCACATCAACTACTTGAGTATTGAGTAGGATCTCGATTTTGGGGTTTGATGCAATACGATTCTGCATGATTTTACTAGCGCGTAGAACATCTCTTCTATGAATTAGAAACACCTTTGCAGCATACTTGGTTAGATGAAGGGCTTCTTCAAGAGCTGTATCCCCTCCGCCTATCACTGCAATCGTTTTGTTCCGAAAGAAAAAGCCATCACAGGTCGCACAAGCACTGACTCCTTTTCCACGCAGTCTAGTCTCGTTGGGAAGCCCTAGCCATAGTGCTTTGGCACCAGTTGCGAACAAAAGAGTTTTACTCGAAACATGCGACAAAATACCTTCTGCCTCGGTATCAATTTGTACATGACCGGCATGCGCAGAAATAGACTTTACATTGACATCTATGATCTGTGCTCCAAATTTTTCTGCTTGCAATCGCATATCTGCTACCAGATCAGGTCCCATTTTTGAGTGAATCCCGGGAAAATTTTCCACTTCGCTTGTCAGCATGAGCTGGCCTCCAGGGGGAGAACCTGCAAATACGAGGGGTTGGAGTCCTGCGCGAGCAAGGTAGATAGCTGCCGAGAGTCCGGCAGGACCACCACCTATGATCGTTGAGGAGCGTGGGTTTGGATGCGTATCTTGCTTGTTGGCCATCATAATGATATCGCTCGATGAACCATCTCGAGGATCTCCTTCTTGCGGATAGGAGGAATGTATTCAATAATATCTTTCATGACCACCTCTTCAGTGAGGCTGTCGATTGCTTTTTTGACTGCTGAGACTTGTTGGATGATCTCATTGCAGTCACGACCCATATCAACCATCTTCTGTATCCCCTTTAATTGACCTATGATCCGATTGACACGCTTTGATAACTGATCGGTCGTGATGGTGAATGCATGGGTATCTTTTGGCATAGTTCGTATATCAAACTATATCACATACTCACCGTGCTAGTTGATCGAGAAATTCTTTATTTGTCTTAGTCTTTTTTAATTTTTCCGTCATGTTGATAAGCGCTTCCTCAGGCGTGAGTAGAGCAATCATGCGTCTCAGGGTGACTATCTTCTTGTACGTTGCCTCATCGTAAAGTAGCTCCTCTTTTCTGGTGCCTGACTTCAGTATGTCAATGGCAGGGAATATCCTCTTCTCAGCAAAGTGACGGTCAAGATGTATTTCCATGTTACCTGTACCTTTGAATTCTTCGTAAATCAGGTCATCCATGCGACTCTCAGTGCCCACAAGAGCAGTGCCTATGATGGTGAGTGAACCGCCTTCCTCACAGTTTCGTGCAGCACCCAAAAACTTCTTTGCCGGAAACATAGCTGACTGGCTCATGCCACCTGACATCGACCCACGATTGCTCTGTCCAAAATCTCCCCCTCTTTCCTGATACCCATATCGCTTCTGTCCTCGGTTTCTGCCATATCTATCGCCACGATTGCCGAAATTCTGATCAGCAGAAGGCTCGTCCATAGGACCGGCGAGATTGTATGCCCGTGCAAGGCGAGTGATAGAATCAAGTAGAATCACTACGTCTTTCCCCTGCTCGACCAGTCTTCGGGCACGATCAAGGGCTAAATTAGCCACTTTAACCTGCTCGCGTGGTGGCTCATCGAAGTGAGATGCTGCCACTTCACCTTTGATAAATCTCTTTATTTCAGTAACTTCTTCGGGGCGTTCACCAATCAATATGGCTAGTAAATGAACTTCAGGATGATTTATTGCGATGCCTTGGGCTATTTCACGTAAAAAGGTTGTCTTTCCTGCCTTTGGCTGAGAAACGATGAGTGCTCTTTGACCAAAGCCAATGGGTGAGACCATATCGACTATTCTGTTGCCGATGATGTCCTGTGCATATTCGAGTTTGATCTGGCGATTCGGATGTATTGAAGTGAGATTGTCAAACTCTATACGCGACTGGCTCTCTTGTTCAGTCATCGACTTTCCATTGATCTTCTGAACGAGCAATAGGCTATGGTATCGTTCGCCATTTTTTGGTGCACGAGCAACTCCCTCAATCATGTCTCCTCTTCGCAACCAAAATCGTTTGATTTGAGATGGGGAAATGTATATGTCAGTTGCTGGACTGAGCTCAAAGTTTTTGCGCAAGAAACCATACCCCGCCGGGGTAAGCTCGAGGATTCCACTCGCTTCATAACTGACTTTGAGGTCTTCCTCCAGTCTATTTTGTTGTTCAAGACCAGGGTCGTACACGGGAGGACGGACTACAGATTGACTCTCATTTGCCTTCATTTGATCAAAAGATGGTGCGGGTGTGCCCATTGGATGAGCCGGCGCAACTGACGAGCTCACTTTTGAGCTGGTCGTATCTGTGGGTGGGGGGGTAAACTGTAGACTATCTAAAATATTATCAATATTGAGGGGTGGTCCCGACGGAGTGGTTTGTTGGGCAGACATATGTAGTGAAACTAGTAAAAATACTAATGAATTGAGCGCTAAACGTCGAAGGCGAACGTAGGAGAAAATATCCTCCTCGAGACCGTACTGTATTATGGACTTTTTCTCGGTAGAAAATGGGTTTGGGCTGACTCGATTACATCGAAATGTTCAAGATCAAGCTTTAAGTGCACTACGTGCATTACCCTAAAAATTGTTGTCAAGAAAAAGTTTCTAACGTACGAGTTCGTTTGGAGGACAAACATATGATAACAGTAGGTAACTGTCCTGTCAATTAGCATATGGCTCACCTCTGTAAGACGCACACCATGATCGTCTTTCTCGAGATATAATACCTATTATGACGAGTAAAAGTATTCCCTTCGCATTCTTGGTTTTCTTAGCGATTTTCCTCCTCATCATCATTTCTGTACGATATGGAATCTATGTGCAGAAGAGTTCGCAGGTCAATGAGTATTTGTTCAAGGTGCAGGCACAGCTTTCACTCACTCCTTCGCCGACCATGAAGATGCAGAAGTATCAGAAAATCACTGATAAAAGCTGTCTGATCACCTATGTACTGCCCACGACTACCACCGTTCCTACACAGATCGCCTGTGCTGAGTCAACCGCATCGAGTGAGGGCGAATTGCGAGAACTTGGGTATCAAGAGACCTCTCTAGATGCTCGTCAGATATTTTTCAAAGTAGATGATGTGTATAGAGATCTGTTTCTGCAAACGATTGCAACTTATTGAGAACACCTATGTTTCGCATAGCCTACTTTGGTAGCCCATCCTTTTCTGCTGATCTACTCCACAGACTTACCTGTATTCCAGAGTATGGGCAAAGCTTCAAGATTGATGTGGTGGTGTGCTCCCCTGATAAGCCATCGGGGAGGGGTCTACAGATGAGAGAGTCCGCAGTCAAACAAATGGCGAAGCGATTGGGTATTTATGTATTTGATATGTCTGCAAGGCACAACTCGCATGAGCTGATTGATCTGTTACATAAAAAGCAAATCGATGGAGCAATCGTCTTTGCTTACGGGGAAATAATCAGCGCACCTGTTTTATCTGCAGTCAAGAAAGGTTTTTTCAATGTGCATCCCTCGCTACTGCCCAAATTCCGAGGCCCAAATCCGATTTGCATGCCCCTTTTACTTGGTGAGCATGAAACGGGCATCACACTCATTCGTATGGATGAACATATGGACACGGGAGACATAGTGTTTCAGAAACGATTCCTTATTTCGCCTGATGCTACTTTGCAATCGGTACTGACTACTGCTATTCCCCTCGCGCTTGAGGGGATCATGTCGCTCATCAAATCGGGCCTTCAGCCTAGCTCACAGCCTCAAAACAGCGACCAGGCAACATATACTCAGCTACTGCAAAGAGAAGATGGGTATATTCCTGCCGCACTTTTATCCAAGAGCATAGATCGGGGATATGTTGATGCGTTGAGTTTGCCAGTGTATACCCGCTTCCTGGCTCGTAATGCATTGCCCCCAACTGCAATATCTCCACATGTTTCGCTGTATGTCCTCTGGAAGGCACTTCATCCATGGCCCGGGATTTGGACTGCGATCAATCACAAAGGAGTGACAAAAAGACTCAAGATCTTACTCGTCGATCCCGATCAACTCATGAAAATAACACAGGTGCAACTCGAGGGTAAAAAGCAGATATCATGGGGCGAGTTCCTACTCAACTACAGCCTGCAATAGCGCCTAGAGTCTATCAGCTTCGATCTCTTCACGGATGCGGGCCATCAGTCGCTCCATTTGGATCAGATTGTGGATGGTTGCATACGTGTACCCGAGGAGCTCTTTTTGCTTGAATAAATGGTGTAAATACGAATACGTTGCTCCAGGGCCACCAAGATTATGCTGGATTGTGTGTTCCGTGTCAGATTTATAGGAATTTTGGGTTATGTCTGTCTCACAAGATCTCCACTCAGTGATTTGCTTGTCGAGATTCTGGATTTCTATCAATACTCCCATGCGTGCCAGCCTTGTTGGCTCAACACAGTCAAACGTATCGATGCCATGATGTACTAAATCGATGATGTCATCCACATGCCCAACACCTAGTAAATGGACAGGTTTGTCGAGTGGTAAAAAGTCTCTTACCCATGCAACCTGATCGCGCATGTCCTGCTTTGTCTCACCTACGCTCACCCCACCGATTGCAACACCGTCAATGGGCTGTCTCGTGACAAACTCAGCGGACTGTCTACGCAGATCCTCGTACATGGAGCCTTGAATGATGCCGTAAAGGTATTGTTGATATTCTGGATGCCTGTGCGTTGAACGATATGAAATGCATCTTGTAAGCCAATCATGAGTGCGTTTCATCGACTTTTCAGCATATTCGTGGGTAGCAGGATGATAGGTACATTCATCAAAAGCCATATTTATGTCTGCGCCTATTTCCATCTGATACTGCATGCTTTTTTCAGGAGTAAACTCAATAAGCACACCGTCATAGACTGATCTAAACATGACGCCTGATTCGTTGATACTCACAAGTAAAGGCTCCTCATCGCCCCGAACACGCGCCCTTCGAGATCGTTCAGCAAGTGAAAATACTTGAAATCCACCAGAGTCACTCATGAGTGTCCTTTGCATGCCAGAATAATTATGTATGTATCCGCCCTTTTGGACGATATCTGATCCGGGATGAGTCACAAGGTGATAGGTATTTACAAATGAGATTTGCACAGGAATATCGAAGATTTGCGGTGGAGTGAGGCTCTTTATCGTCCCTTTTGTGGCTACAGGCACAAATGCAGGGGTCTGTACCTGGCCATGACTTGTAGTCAGCACTCCCCTCCGAGCCCGGCTCTTAATTTTTTTTGATTGGTGAGTATTAGTAAAAAAATGTGTCATGGGTCTGTCAGAGGAGTAGCATTGCATCTCCAAAGCTATAAAATCTGAAGTTATTGCTGATTGCGATATCATACAGGTCAATTATGGTTTTTTTTGATTTTTTTGATGTCAGTAGGGCCTGAACAAGCATCATCAGAGATGAGTTGGGTATGTGGAAATTGGTCACAAGCATATCAACGACATGAAAGGTGAACCCTGGTTTGATAAATATCTGTGTTGGTTGAAGCTCAAAATTGATCGTCTTACCTGCCCATGACTCAAGTGTCCGCACGACTGTCGTCCCAACAGCAATCACTGGTGTATGGGATCTTTTTGCATGCTGGATTTTCTGTATACTCCCTGGGGGTATACTACACCACTCGCTGTGCAGTTTTCCTGCAGTCAATTGTGATTCCGTCAGTGGAGCAAAAGTCCCCATACCCACTTCTAGTTTCACCTTGGTCACGTCTACTGACTTTCTCGTAAAGCTTTTGAGCACACCATCGGTGATATGTAGACTGGCAGTCGGCGCTGCTACTGAGGCTATGGTGTGGGAAACATCGCCTGAGTCACTTTCAGCAAATACGGTCTGGTATTTTACCTGCAGCTCATCTCTCCCAAGTGTTGTGTCTCGCAGATAAAGTGGGATGGGCATCGTCCCATGTCTTTCTAACAGTTGGAGTAGTTTTTGTCGAGAAATACACAAAGTAGCAACAAACACTGACCCTTCTTGATGTGCCGTAATTCGCACAATCTCGTCGCTGTCTCGATAGAGCGATTGTCCCATCTCTACTTTACGATCAAGCATCACCTTGATCTCATTTTTTGCATCCTCAGGCTCGTTCATGAGGAAGAGGCAGACTATCTTTCCTCCGGTTTTTTTCTGTAATTCAATCCGAGCAGGAGAAACGTATGTGTCATTCAACACAACGGTTGAGTCTGAAGGGAGGTACTCAGCAATATTTTTGAATATATCAAAATGTACCCTATCGTGAGCTGTGTCGTATATCAACAGTCGAGATGCGTCCCGTGGTTCCATGGGTGTCTTGGCGATGAGCTGTTTAGGAAGCGTGTATGAATAGTCCATGATATATATAGTGATATTCCATTGTGGAATGCCTATTATATAATCAAACTCGTATGAAGATACGCTACGTCGCCATGCGCTCAACTCAAACACATGAAAAACGAGGCGGTATTGCGTTGACGCCTGAGTTGCTCGCAGCAACTGGAGCACGATATTCTCGTAATAATGAAGGGTTGGATCAGATTGTGGCGAAGATCGACTGGAACAATGTTGATAAATCGGTAGATGGGATATTTCGGATGGTTGACTATGGTCATGCGTCGATAGCCGATATGGCACCTGTCGCGATGTTTATCGATGGAGTCTCACTATTTGCTGCATACTATCTCTGGGCACAATCACCAACGGGATCAGGTCAAGAATCCTCCACAAGATATATCAAATATAGTTCTGAAGGCATAGCCAATCCTGCATCGCTCGGAATAAAGAATAAAAAGGCCTATTTAGCCCACTCAAAAAAAGTGTTCGCCCTGTATGAAAAGGCAGCAAAAATGTGGACCACCCTTGCAGAAAACAATCCAAGTTTGCTGAATCTACCTCAGGAGGTGCTCGACGATACCTCAGAAAAGGGAGTAAAGCGCTTGCAGCGGATGGTCCGAAACTATGCGTTTGATCGAGCTCGTGTATTTTTGCCCGCATGTGCATTGACGAACCTGATGCTCACTATGTCAGCGAGAAACTGGGTTGAGCTCATATCTCTGCTCCTCTCGGTGCCCTATGTTGAACTAAATACTATTGGTGAAAAAATAAAGGAAGAGCTAGTCTATGCAACACCTCGACTCATCAAACACGCAACGTACAAACAAGAAACATATGATCTATTTATGCAATCATTTGAGGCTCTGAAAAAGTCTAAAGTATCATATGGATACGATGATGGGGCATATTTGAGGCTCTATGAAGATAAAAAGCAAAGTCTAAAGAATGATCTGAAGTATCGTAAAAATAGATACTCACTTTGTGGAGACGCTGTGCGCATGTTGCCAGTCAAGTTCGGTTGGAAGAGGATCGCGTTTGCCGAACTGCGCGATCTCAATCGTCACCGGACAGGCAATAAACTGAGTCTTTTTAAGCCAAATGGCTTCCATACTGTCGTTGATCAAGCTCCAGATGCAAAAACCAAAAAAACACTTGCTTTGCTCTCTCAGTATCCCCTCAAGCTTGTGTCTCAAATGCAAAAAAGGATCGCACAAGGTGATGTCGCCTATGTGTACGACTATTTGCTTGGCCATACCATGCCGTTTGAGCATGTCACCACACTCGAAAAATATATTTACGAAGCAGAGCTCCGCACTGGTATCGGCGCACACTATCGGTACGCCGCACATATGAAACATACACTCAAGATACTCTACACACTCCATCCTGAGCTTAAAGGAGTGGTATTTGAAGGAAGTGCTGAGCCTGAATAACAACCGATTTAGAAAAAGGGGAAAGCAATGAGCTCACATCCCTTTTCGCTTCCTTTGGGTTGCAGTTGCTGATTGATATATTTAGCTGTCGATCTCTTTGTTATAATCCAACGAAATATCCCCTGTATGCACCATATTTTTATCATAATCGCCGCAGTATTGTGGGGTATGGATGGGCTTTTACGAAGTAAGCTCTACACAGTCTCACCGCTCGTAATAGTCTTTTGGGAGCATCTCATCGGACTCGTGCTATTATCGATATTATTACTACTGAGAAAACACTCCTTCAAACTCTCTAGTTTCACTCAAAAGTTGATTTTTTCAGCTATTTTTGTATCACTTTTTTCAGGTTTGATTGGAACTTTGGCCTTCACCTCAGCACTTGCCCGGGTCAACTACATACCCTTTAGCATTGTTTTTTTGATCCAAAAGCTCCAGCCCATCTTTACTATCGGAACTGCATATATATTTCTCAATGAAAAACCGTCTAGTCGTTTTCTCCTCTGGTCTGCAATCGCCATATGTGCCGGTTTTTTCATGACTTTCCCCGGGGGGCATGTCACGATTGACCAACGGTCGCCCTATGCCTTCGCAGCAGCGCTCGCACTCATCGCGGCGGTGAGCTGGGGTGTATCTACTGTCTTTTCGCGATATATGCTGCAGAGGCTGCCGATGCTCACTGTTACTTTTGTAAGATTCGCCCTTACAACTCTCATTGCCGGTGTAGCCATGTATGTCAGCGGGGCCCACCGCATAGTACTGACTCTACTCCCCGATCAATATGTGTCTTTGGGGCTCATTGCCTGTAGTACGGGTATGGTTGCTCTCCTCATCTACTACAAAGGGCTTCAGCATATACCCGCCCATGTTTCATGTATTCTCGAGCTTGCTTTCCCAATCACTGGCCTGGTGATCGATGCGACACGAGGGGCATTTCTCTCACCTTCTCAGTATATTGCATCGCTTTTCATGGTGTTTGCGATTTATAAGGTGATTAGGAACCAACGTGCTAATCGTCATGCACCTAGTCTAGTTACCAACACTCACCACACTTCCGGATGAAGACCTACTCTACTTCTCAAGTCCAGGGATATGGTCGTGGAGCAAAACTACTCGTGCCTACTATAAACCTCAAAATACCCCCTTATTTCGCTTATGCACATGGGATATATGCTGGATATATCACCTTGGTTGAATCAAAAACAGCAACTCAGCACAGGTATCCTGTCGCCATACACTTTGGACCAAAACCAACTTTTCCTGATGATGATATTTCACTCGAAGCAAACATCATTGACCTAGAGCCCCAAAAGATCATTTCATATCGCCGGGATTCCATATACATCTCTCTTGTGTCGTTTGTGCGACCGATCATCAAGTTTGCCGATGTGCAATCGCTCCTCCACCAGATACACACTGATATCCAAAACATCAAACAGGTCCTTGCCCACTACTAAACACAGTATAATACTGTACATGCAATCGCTATATCTCTGGGATACAGCTAGTCGAGCGTCAACTTTTCGTGGGGTTGGTCGGTATGTGTCGCTTTTGAGAGAATCAGTACCCAACCTCACCCCCCTATCAAATTTAGCTTCAGCACAAACTCCTGCAACGATCATTCATCCATTTTTTAATCTCATCGGTGAGGTGGCCAAATCCTACGTGGACAAGATACATACCAGGAAAATCGCAATCATCCATGATGTGATACCCTTGAAGTATCCCAAAGCCTTTCCTTTGGGATTGAGAGGTCATCTTCGTGTGCGCGCAAATATTCGTCTTGCCCAAAAACTCGACACTGTCGTGACCGATAGTCTCACCTCAAAACAAGACTTAGTCAGATTGTGTGGTATACCCGCAGAGAAAATAAGGGTTATTTACCCCTATGTCTCCCAGGAGGTCGAGGCTCCCGCTGAAACAGATATGGAGGCTTTGCTCACCAAATATAAACTTGAGAAACAAAAATATTTTATTTACGTTGGTGATGTGAACTGGAACAAAAACATACTAAACATAGCAAAAGCTATCAAAAACACATCCTATATGTTGGTCTGCGTTGGGAAAGCATTTCTAGAAAAAATCGAAGGTCGCCCACATCCATGGCAAAAAGAAGTGGTCGAGTTCAGAGAACTCACGATCGATGACCCTCATTTTGTGTGTACTGGTCATATCGACGATCATGCACTTGCCCAACTCTACCAGAACGCACGGTACAACATCCTCATTTCTCGAGATGAGGGTTTTGGTTTTTCTTACTTAGAGGCCGCCAAGCATGGCACGCCATCTCTGCTGGCTGACCGACCGATATTTCACGAGATTTCACAAGATAAAGGTGCCGTTTTTGTCGATCCTGAAAACATAGAGGATATCGCCCAAGCCTTACATCGCTGCGACTCAGATGAGAGCATGCGTACAGCAAAGGCAATAGAGGCTCAACTCCGTCAGACAGATTTTAGCAAGGAAAAGTTTTCTGCAGATTGGCAAGTTGTACTCAATACTCCATGATTCCCCTATTAGCATATATCCTTGCGTGTGGCATCTACATCATGCTTATGCATTTTGCGGTAGGAATCAGGAAGGAGTTTGACGTTTTTTTGATGGCTGGGATCTTCGTGCTTGGAGGGGTGATCGGCTGGTATTTCCAGGCATATGAGCTCGGATTTGTGTTTGCCGTCATCGCATCGCTCTTGTTATGGTAGCTGGTACAGTAGAGCTGCGTTTATTGATGTTGTTTCGGCTATCTCCTCGAGACCGACCGCCTTGATTTCGGCGATTTTTGCAGCAATCAGTGGGATAAAGGCTGGATGGTTTGGCTGTCGTTTCTCACTCCGGATGGGTTCAGGTAGGATATATGGAGCATCTGTCTCCAGGACGAGTCGCGAAAGCGGTACGCGACGGATAAAGTCTTGCTTCTGAGTATCGTAAGTCACGTCACCATCTACCCCGATGAAAAATGAGTGTCGTAGTGCGAGGTCGAGCAATCTTTCATCGCTTTCGCAGCAATGGAGCACTACATGGTTGCATAGTGTGTTCAAGTCACGAGGAGTCATATCTGCAAAAAACTGTAACAAGTCATCTGCACACTCTCGATTGTGTATGACTACTGATTTGTGGTGTTTGATGGCGAGCTGTATCTGCAGCTCGAGAGCTCGTAATTGGAGCGAGAAATATGCAGGAGAAACCGAGATATCTGGGCCATATTTCGAGATTCTATACACATGACGATCGAGTCCAATCTCCCCCACTGCTACGGCCTGCTTATGTGAGAGCAAATTTTCAACATACGATATGTCTTCCTGTAGAGCCCCAGGCCTGTCAACATATGCTGAGATATGATGTGGATGTATACCAACGGCAGCAAAACAACTGGGAAAGCTACGCGCTATGTCGATTGCTTTCAGTGATGTTGTAGTGTCAGTACCTGGGACAATGATTTTTGTCACACCTGCGGCCGCGGCACGGGTGAGTATTCTCTCAGTTCCACCCTCAAAGGCGTGAAAGTTGAGGTGACAATGTGTATCGATAAACATGTGGCTGTAGTATACTCATACCTGCTATGAAGATCTATATGGCAGCAGATCATCGAGGACACGCCTACAAACTCGAACTCATTCAAAAATTGCGAGAAAAAAGCTATGACATCATCGATGTGTGGGATCATGAGTATGACAGCAATGATGATAATCCAGATGCAGCAGCTGCGGTCGTCGAAGCAATGAGACAGGATCCTCAGGACTCGCTTGGTGTGCTGATTTGTGGATCGGGCATAGGAGTATCAATAGCTGCGAACCGCTATCCGGGGATATATTGCATGCTTGGCCATGATATCAGGCAAGTTGAGCACGGACGAACATGGGATCATGCAAATGTACTCGCCCTCGGTAGTGAATATACTTCGGTAGATGAGGCGCTTCAGTTCGTCGAGACTATGGTTAGATCAAAGCCAAGCACTGAAGAACGCATGCTCCGCCGTAAAGCTAAAATAGACGCAATAGCTGCATCCGAAACTACTTGAATGAGTCAAGATAGTTCATCTGATACCCCGAACGGGTGAATAGGATGAATCCTACCGCAAGCAGAATGAGTATGATCAGTATGATTGTCTTCATCTTTTCTGACATAGTATTGTGATAATCATTGTACCAACTGTATCGCTGCATGGTGGGCATCTAGCTCAACTGTGTCATCTAGCTGCTTGAGACTAATCTGGGTGTCTTTGTATTTGCTTTGCAGTGCTTTGGTGATGAGCAGATCAGCAAAGTGTGGGTTTTTCGGCAAAAGCGCCCCGTGCATGTAGCACCCGTACACATTTTGATGTATGCACCCTTCTACTCCATCTCCCACATTGTCGCCATATCCCTTGAGCACCCTCCCCAAGGGGCGCAGCTTTTCGCTCAGTTTGGTCTGACCGCCATGATTCTCAAATCCTACAAGTACTTGAGGATGCATTGGAAGATCCGTTTCTACGACTATGTTACCTATACATCGTTGCTTAACTTGTGGGCCAGGAGCTACAGTGACCATGTCGAGTACTCCAAGTCCAGGTATGCGATGACCATGTGAATCGATAAAATGCGTCCCAAATAGCTGGTAACCACCGCAAATCAGGAGAAAAACCGCCTGAGCGTCCACTCGCTCACGGATCAATCTAGAGAATCGGTCTTTTTGTGGAGAAATCGATTCCCACACGTGCATTTGGTCGCGATCTTGTCCTCCACCAAAGAAAAATAGATCGCCTGAAGATATGTTCGTGAAATCTGCCTGAGAGTCGATAGGTACATATTCGATTTCGATGTCTCGCCACTCGCAGCGCTTCATCAGGGCGATGATGTTTCCCTGATCACCGTAGATGTTCATGAGTTTGGGGAATAGGTGGACGAGGGTGAGCTTCATATAGATTTAGATGAATATGATCGTATAGAACTATACTTTGAGAGCACCTGACGGACATGATTCATCGCAGTATAGGTCAGAAGCAGCGTATAGTCCTGTGATCCGGCTGGATCTGAAATACATGACTCGATGCATCGGGTGATATCTGGCTGGATATATGTGTGGGAAACGGTGATTTCGGCATACTTGAAGCGCACAGCCATGTCATGTGCTCGACGACCTGTGAAGTAGATTGAGTGTATCTTTGAGGCTCTCGAAAGGGCTTTTTCTAAGTCAACATCCCAAATCCAGCTTACATCGCGACCATCTGCAATCTGGTCATTGAGTCCGATGATGAGATTCTGATCAGGAACTCTTTGGATGAGTTGCCATACTTGACCGAAGCCAGCTGGATTTTTTACAAGAAAAATATGAAATGATCGCGGGTTACCCTGATACAAAAATGTTATCTTTTCACCACGACCGTAGGGAGGTTTCACCTGTTCAATCGCAGTGATGAGTGCTCGATGGGTGAGATGAAAGAGTCGTCCAGCAGAGTATGCTGCAAGTGCGTTGTATGCGTTATAGATGCCAGGTGGCTGAAAGTGGATGAGACACTCAGAACCAGTACCGTCAATACGATCATCGCACGTGATCAAACTAGATAAATCAGCATTGATCTCGATCAATCGTGCATGTACCGTCTTTGGTGTTTCTTTCACTTCTCCCTCGTAGGATAAAGAAGAGCGGTATTCTGGGGCGATACCGTAGGTCACGATGCGGTGGGGCAATCCATGCACCAGATTGGTGACTAGTGGGTCATCCCCATTGATGATGATAGTCGCCCGAGGGCAGAGCTCACATGCTGAGCGGATATATCGTGAAGTGGTATGAAGCTCTCCGTATGCATCGAGTTGATCGCGAAAGAGGTTGGTGATGATGATGATGTCCGCTTTCACATACAATGCAAGCCGTGGCATCGTCCCTTCCTCCACCTCAAGTAATAGGATCCGTTTGTGTCCTATGGGTCCAGCCCGCATCAGGGTCGAAGCGATCCCTCGTAACATGTTTGAGCCGCTCGCATTGTTGACGATCGTATATCCTGACCCGACCAAGATCGTCTCAAGCGTGTGTTGGGTGGTGGTTTTGCCATTGGTACCTGTGATAAAGATGATATGGTTGTATCTTCGTGCGTATTGTCCGATCAGTGCAGGTACAAATCGCTCGACCCACAAACCGGGTAAAGATGTACCACTTTTACCCACCAATTGGAGCAACCAAACAAAGATTCGCGTTATCCCCGTCAGCAGATATAATAGGACAATCATCAGGGATGATTATAGCAAGGAGTCTGACGATGATTCCATGATGTATCGACTACAAAAAGTGAAGCAACCATATGAAAATAGGTTTTTTTGACTCCGGCATCGGTGGCACGACGATCCTCCGTCACGTGATGCGGGATTTACCCCAATACAGTTATTTGTACTATGCAGACAATGTCCATATGCCCTATGGAAACAAATCCCCAGATGAGCTCTACACGCTCACTACAAATGCACTCACCGAAATGTTTGCTCATGATTGCCAACTGGTCGTGCTCGCATGCAACACTGCGACCACGGTGCTTCCTCACATCCAACACGAGTGGCTTCCGAAGCACTTTCCTGATCGTACAGTGCTCGGGATCATCCGCCCAACCATCGAGCATATGATCGCCAGTGGGAAGAAGAAAATCTATCTCCTTGCAACCGAAGCGACAGTGAAAGCTGACTCCTACTCGCACGAACTCAAGAAACTCGGAAGTGATATTGAGCTCGTTCAAATACCCTGCCCAGGCCTCGCTGAAGCTATCGAAGCAGAACAGGATCTGCAAACGTCACCTACCGTCAGATCGCTGTTAGCTCAATATCTCTCCTCTGTTTCTGATTCTCACCCCACTGTCTACACGGGCTGCACTCACTATGAGATCGTGCGCGATATGATCTACCAAATCAGCGGTGTTAAAGCCTTTACTCAGGGCTATCTGGGGGCAAAAAGCCTGGATCGGTATCTGAGTAGGCATGGTAATCAGGTTCATACCGATACAACTCACACAAACTACAGCACACCTGACATTTTATCTACGGTACATAGCGATGAATACAGATCAAAGGTGGTCGGACTGCTCAGGAGTTGATTATTCCATCTTTTGCCCTTTATAGTCTTGCTCAAGCACAATAAAATGCTCGGGATTGAAGTAGCTCAATGGTCTTCCGTCAAGTTGAGCATATTGGTCAACAATTTGGCTTTTGTGACAGAGTATCGCTTTCCTCTTTATGTCCCAGACCGATGAAATGTCATAGGACTCATCTATTTGATCGAGGGGATACCCCGGCGGTGAATAGACGAAATAGTCGGGATTTCGAGTAGGTTTTTGGTCAATACTCTTACAGAAATACATTAATTTCTTACATTGTGGAAGTTGATAGAAAACATACGTTGTCACCATAGTGACAAATATATGGTCCATATGCCCACTGACGCCTCGAGGTTCGAGTGTCATAAGTGTTATCGGTAATCCAGGATGATTTGCAGATATTGCGGTTATTCTCTTGGCGAGCGTTCTAGCTAGATCGTAGTACCGATGAGCGCCAAGATCCCCACTTAAATACCCTATTACTTGGGAGCTCTGAACTTTGAGTGTTTTAGCTGCATTTTCAAGCTCACTGACACGCGTTGCACTTCCATCTAGGTCTTTCATTACGCAAATTAAATATGTTGGAATATTTTTACTTGTATACAAGCTTATCGTCCCCCCAAGTAAAAAGGATTCGTCATCAGGATGAGCAAAAACTGCAATTACGACTGAGTCTGTGGATGATATAAGTGAGTGAGACGACATATGTAAAGTTGGAGCTGATTATATAATCTGAGTATTAAGTTGACCAGGGATCAACTGAATTGAGTCTGCTAGCTATAAATCATCCAGTTTTGGTAGAATAACCCTCGCTCATGAAAACTACGTTTATTGTTTGTGCATATAACGCGTATCAGACTATTGGGCAAACAATAGACAGCATTCTTTTACAGAGCGGTGACTATAACGTTGTCGTCATTGATGATGGTTCCGAAGATGCAACTGGAGACTTGATCCGATCTTACTGCTTAAAATATCCTCACATCTCTTTAGTCAGTCTAAAAAACAATGTGTCAATAGGCGAGGCAAGAAATGTCGGACTTATAATGACTTCGAGTCCATATATTTGCTTTGTTGATGCTGATGATCGTATTTCTCATGATTTTCTTAGAAGCAATCTTGACCGGATCGTGATGAGCACAGAAATCAACTCAATCGATCAGGAAATACTCTCCGAACGATATAGGGAAGTGCCTGACATCGTATTATCACAATGTAAGTATCAAAAACACGATGGTTCATTCGTAATCACTGGAGACCTTGCATTCTTGTTTGAGGCTATATTCCCAAATGCCTTTTTTCCCAACTATCATGATGACAATTGGTTCCTTCACTACAGCTCTTCTTTTTTTAGGAAGACTGTATTTCATAAATACGGAGGCTACCTCAATATCAAGGCCATGGAAGATACTGAGTACTTATGTAGATGTTTAATCGGCGATCTAAGTCTTGCTTACATTGAGCGCCCATTGTACGAATATAGGTACACTCCTGGATCTCTCATAAGGGGTCGGTTGGAAGACACGGAGCGAACACAAATAGTTAAAGATGTGTACGATAAAATCTCCGAGTACCTCTATCTTCGTGACAAATCCTTACTCAAAAAGACAATTGAGATTCCTGGGATCGATATTGAGTCGATTACCAATCCGCATAATATACAAATTGACCAAAATCTTCCTATTGAAGATATTTCAAGGCAAAAGCTCGAGACTCGGGTTAAAGGTACTTAGGTTTTAGGATTTGGATTATTATCTTCTTTGTTGTAAACTGGCCTATATGTCTACCATCTCCTCCCTCAACGCGCTCGAAATCCTTGATTCACGAGGCAAACCAACCGTTCGTGTTTTTTTGAGGTTAGAAGATGGTCGGCAATTCCGATCCTCAGTCCCGTCTGGAGCATCCACAGGCGCACATGAGGCCGTTGAGTTGCGAGACGGTGATGCGAAGCGTCACATGGGTCAAGGCGTACTCACTGCGGTGAAAAATGTGAGTGAGCTCATTGCTCCTGCCCTCAAAGGTATATCTGTCCTTGATCAACGAAAGATAGATGAAAAAATGATCGCGCTGGATGGGACTGAAAACAAAGCAAAGCTCGGTGCCAATGCAATCCTCGCCGTGAGTATGGCTGTGTCCAAGGCTGCAGCTGCTGTGCAAGGCAAAAAGCGCTGGGAATACTTGCATGATGCATTTTTTGCAGATCGCAAAGCCAACTTTCCTCGACTGATGGTAAATGTGGTAAATGGTGGAAAACACGCAGGTTGGAACTTCGATATTCAAGAGTTTATGATCGTGCCAAAGTCAAATATTCCTACGAAATCGACTCGTATTGCCGCAGAAATCTTTCAACAACTCGGCAAAAATCTGAAGAAAAAGAAGCTTTCCACGCTCGTTGGTGATGAAGGCGGCTACTCGCCTGCACTTTCAAGCAATGAGGAAGTACTTGGTGAGATCGTCCAAGCTGCTCAGGATCTGGGATATGTGAACACGAAAGATTATGGATTTGCCCTCGATTCAGCCGCGACCGAGTTTTTCAAAGATGGCAAATATGTGATGCAAAAGACGGGCGAGGTGTTGACTCCTGATCAGCTCACCGAGTTTTACTCAAAAATCGGCCAAAAATACAATATCGAGTCATTTGAGGATCCGTTTGCCGAGGATGATTGGGCTGCTTTCAAAAAGTTTACTGAGATGGGAGCAAAATATGCATTTCAAGTCGTTGGTGATGACCTCTTGGTGACCAATCCAAAGCGGATCAAGCGTGGGATCGATGAAAAGGCGTCCAGCGCAGTCCTGGTGAAGGTGAATCAGATCGGTTCGCTTTCTGAAACTGTCGATGCGATCCGGATGGCGCAAGATGCTGGATGGAAAATCGCTATTTCCCATCGATCGGGTGAGACCGAGGATAACTTTATCGCGGATTTGGCCTATGCCTGTGGGGCTGAGTTTATCAAAACTGGCTCGATGAGCAGGTCTGATCGGCTGAGTAAGTACAATCGACTGCTTGAAATCGAAGCAGGGTATTGATTAATAATTAAGAATTAAAAATTAATAATTGAAAAAAGTTATTTGAATGTAGTGTGTGTCATCTAGTGTTCGGGGTTTGACACTGGCCGTGGTCGACCGTATACTGGAGTTCATATGGATCCAAAACCCAACACGTCTCCTTTTGGAGCAATCCAACCCCCAGCCACCTCATCTGCTCCTGTCCCCACACCGCCTTTCAATACCAATCCTCCCCCGATGCAGCCAGCACAGGCTCCCGTGATTCAAGTAGTCCATCAAGACAGCTCACCTACGATAGTCACCATACTTTTACTGCTGTTTCTGGCACCCATCGGTATAGTGGTCATGTGGATCTGGCCAAAGTGGAAAGTGTGGGTGAAAGTAGTCATAACTTTGATCTCAATTCTGCCAATACTGTTGGTAGTGCTAGCATCAGTTACACTCGTTGCGATCAATCCTGCTCGTCAATTTAGGCTTGCAAATGATGCTTCAAGACAGAGCTACACCAATGCAATCCAAGGAAGTGTTGAAAGCCTCAAGATAGACAATCGTGGGGTTCTCCCGCCAGAAGTACTGGCATCACTCCCTATCGACGTGCCCGTGCCGTTTGCGAGCTCGTCCGGACCAGGGATAGTCGCGCTTTGCGAGTACTTGACCGGCCAAAGAGGAACCGAGGCATATATGACGAAGTTGCCCATCGATCCAAAGATAGGCGAGACATATCAAACATGGAAAGGATGCAATGACTTTGATACGGGGTTTGTCTTGATAGAATCAGGCATCCCTGGCACACGCATCACGGTCGAGGCACCTTTGATGGAAGCTATAGAGGGAGATGAATCCCGCGAGAGTAGTCCTCTACCTCGGTGATGATAAATTGCACGTTCGATACAACATATGTACAAACTCGTATTCGTCCGTCATGGCAAAACCTCATGGGCCGATAGGTTCACTGGCTGGACCGATATAGACGTCGCTCCTGAAGGCATCGAGCAAACAAAAAAGTTTGCGCAACGCCTGAAAGAGGCCGGGATGACCTTTGACCTCGCATACACATCATATCTAAAAAGGGGAATTAGGACGCTCTGGACAGTGCTTGATACTATAGATCAGATGCATGTCCCCGTACAGACATCATGGCGACTCAATGAGCGTCACTACGGCGCGCTCCAAGGGTTGAACAAGGCAGAAACTGCGGCAAAATATGGCGAGGAACAGGTACAGATCTGGCGTCGGAGCTTTGATACGCCTCCTCCACCACTCACTGCCGATGATCCACGACACCCAAAAAATGACCCCAAATATGCGCAGGTTGATCCTGCCTATTTACCCGTTTGTGAAAGTCTCAAGGATAATATCGCGCGAACCATCCCCTATTGGCTCGATGTCATCCTGCCTGAGGTGAAGGCCGGAAAATCTGTCATCATCAGTGCGCACGGAAACAGCATCCGCTCGATCATAAAGCACATTGAGGACATATCTGATGCAGATATCATGGCACTAAATATCGCCTACAGCATCCCACTCGTCTATGAGTTCGATAATCAAATGAAATTTGTGAAAAAGTACTATCTCGCCACAGACGCGGAGGTAGACGCAGTCATCTCAGAAATCAAAAACCAAGGCAAGGCGAAGTGAAATGACACTTCCCAGTGCAGAGCGTGGTGTATCCTGTGTCATCCCCCCCCGTATCGTTGTACGGGGTAAACTCCAGCGGGGATCTAGTCTAGATTCCCTTTTCCAAGGGAATGACAATTGTGCGGCGTAGAGCACCGAAGAACTCGACCCAAGATCAGCTGCCATAAACCTTTTGCAGTACTTCAATACCTTTCTCAAACATTTCTCGAGGATAGTTCTCGTTTGGCGCATGGATACAAGCGTCGGGTTGGGTAAATCCCGTCAGAATCACCGGCTTTTGATACAATTCCTGCAATATTTCCGCAGCTGGGATCGATCCTCCTGACCTGTTGTACTGTACAGGTTCTCCAAAGGCTTTTTCTAGTATCTGGGCTGTTTTCTGCATCCATGGATCGTGGATGTCGGTGATAAAAGCAGGCTCTTTGCTGCTGACGTGGAGATTCCACCTGATCCCCATCGGGATATGTTCTGTAAGAAAGGTGCGAAATGATTTTTCAATCAGGTCAGGGTCTTGCCCAGGGACGAGACGGAATGAGATTTTGACTGTAGCCTTGCGTGGGATGACTGTCTTTGCTCCAGGACCCGAATACCCAGTTTCGATGCCGTGCACGTCACACGAGGGAAGGATTTTGGAAATGAGGGTCCGTGGGATACTGTCTTTAGATGTCATTCCGGGCATAGTCCCGGAATCTAGACCCCACTTCAGGTTCCGCCCGTAGGCTACATCCAAAGGGCCCGGGATGACAGAGTGAGGGGGCAGGACAAACTGCCCCGACTCGTGACGAGTCACCTCATCCTCTTCAACTATTTTCAATAGTCGCTCATATTCTATTTCGTCTGGATACTCGATGTGTTCATAAAATCCTGGCAAATTCACGTGACCAGTGTGACTGTCTTTCAGATCGCCAATGAGTTCACAGAGTAGATTTGCGGCATTGTATACCCGATTACCATAAATCCCGGAGTGTAGATCTCGAGTACCTGTCTCTATGCATAGTTCGGTGTACAGCAAGCCCCTGAGCCCCGTATAGATTTGGGGCGTGTGTGTGTTTCTCATCCCCATATCAGTCACATACCACACATCAACTGACTGTGGATCACAGACTTTGACTTGTGATAGGTATTTTTCAAACGATATGCTCCCCGACTCTTCTTCTCCCTCGAAAATAAACAATATGTTGTTTGTGAGCCTCAAACATGATTGCAGCTCTTTGATCGCTACGAGATTCTGTGCTATATGACCCTTGTTGTCTGCGACTCCCCGACCATATAGTTTTCCCCTTTTTTCAACAAGGGCAAATGGGTCACTTTCCCACTCATCTTGTGGATCTTCAGGCTGCACATCGTAGTGTCCATAGATCCCGATCGTACTCGTTGCCCCTGGTACTCTGACATATCCTGCGACCAGAGCATGCTCGGACCCTATGATTTCAACCTCAGCTTTCATGTCTTTCAACTGTTTGGTCAAAAAGTCGACGGCCCGCTGCATGTCGGCCCGCCTCGCAGGATCAGTCGAGACCGAAGGGATGGCGATCAATTCTGACAGGAGTTTGATCGAAGAAGCAAATGACATATATCTACTATACCCTCCTAAAGTGATACTTCTCAATGAAAAGTACTCATATTATCTAATCATCCCCGACGAGCTCGCCCCACTTTGTGGGAATCGGGGACCTCGTCTGGATTCCCATTTTCACGGGAATGACAATCATTCGACATAGAGCATCAAGGAAATTGAGCTCGATCAATAGTACTATAAATAGTATTTTTACAAACTCGAGGTCAGTTTGGCAAAAGGAGTCGCACCTTTTCCATCATGCTGATATCATCTTTTCCTTCACTTTGAAAAAGGCCGATTGCGTCGGCTGCAGATAGTTTGCCGTCACGGTTGAAGTCAAGTGGAAGCATACGCTCAAACCTGACTATATTATCAGCCACTAGCATCGTCATGATCTGCTGGCGTGGGAGATAATATGGTTTGAGGATGACTATCCTGTATTGCTTCCCCGGGATGATGTTGGGTAAGTGTTCTATATAGCCACGACCAAGCGTGATCTTGAACTTTTCTTGCGTGTACACGAGCTGCTCATTATGATCAAAGACTTGGAGTTCAAAGTCAGCGGCCGTGCTCAGCCCTTTGGCAAAAAGCTCAGTGTGCACCGTGAGTGAGGGTTGCGAATCGAGATGGAGCGACTGCGGAGCAATCTCAGCCACTTTCACATCACCTCTCATGAGAGCAAGGCTGACTGTCCCGTCATTTACCGTGGCTTCGCCGGTTTTTACCTTGATCGTCCCCTTCCAGGTTTCAAATGGCCTCGTCTCCTCGAGCGTCATCGTCATCAGCTGCACGTCAACTGTAGGCTCAGTCAATTGATAGAGAGCCAGCGAATATTCGCCACTGTTCCAAATCCGTTGGCCTTGGTTTTTGATCGTGATAGGGATCGTAAATGTAGACTTTTCAACGAATGATTTGGGGAAATCAATCTGTATTTGTGCTTCATCAATGATTTGGGGTGTACCGGGAATTTTTGAAATAGATTGAACAACGGCGTACTTTTGGTATGGTCGGGCATCTCCAGAGGTGAGAAATGAAAATGATAGAAATGGGTCGCCTTGGTAGTTGAGCACAAATGGCGTCACCGCGACGATGCGGCTATCAGGAAGCCATATCTCCTGAAAAGCCGTGCGGAAGTACTCAGCGGCCGTAGATTGTCCGACTTTGAATGCATCCCAGCCTGTCTCAGTGATCATGACCGGATAGTCGCGCCCGAACAACTGTCGATACCACGAGATTTCAAAAGTATAGCCACGCACTGAGCCGCGGCCAGTGTCATACGGTGTACCGCGAAATCCGGGGTTTGGGTATGAGTGTGAAGATATGTAATCTATGTATTCTGCGCATTTTTTTCCACGTGTTTGCAATGTATCACAAAATGATTTTGACGCTTCTTGGAGATATTGATAGGCATCGTAATAGTTTGGCGGTGATTGAGGTGCGGCGAGGTCAAATCCAGCGAGCATAATGCGAAAATCGGGTGACTTGCGCTTGAGCGCGTACGCAAAATCAGCAGCGATCTGGCCGTAACGCACAGGATCAACTGCCCCACCCCACTCAGTCCCGTGATTGGGCTCGTTGAAGAGGATGATGTATCGATCTTTTACAACCCAGTGCAATTTGTTCAAAAATTCAGCCCACGCGCTCGCATCCTCGGGATTGGGTGCGCGCCAGTTCTGACCCTCAGGTTGAGTCGCAAGTCGAATGATCGGGATCAGATGCTTTTCACGAAGTTTCTCAAATATCCCCTGCCAATATGACACATCACGGTTGTTTTCTTGGATGACAAGCGTGATATAGCCATAGTCTCCCCCATTGCTATTGACGAGCTCTGCGGCTTTTTGGATATCTTCGTCACTGGTGACAGCAAGATGGATGCCAAACTTATTATTGTCTTGCGCTGAGGTCGCGTGGGGTATAAGCACAAGTACGCCCAACACCATAATATAGGTGAAAAGTTGGCCAAGTCTTTTTGTGATATCGATAGATCGGATCGTCATTTCGGGCTTAGTCGGAAATTAGCAATGTGCAACCTTCTACCCATAGTTTACCGCAAGATCGTATAATAGGAAGATGATCACAAAAATAAAGCTCTT
>CAZJWN010000002.1:27700-50566 GCA_964550105.1 uncultured Gammaproteobacteria bacterium | reverse complement strand
TACACTTTTTCCCATGAAAGGAGGAAGACATCTATGAAAATGATGACTTGTCGACAAATGGGTGGTAGCTGTGACTTTGCCATGCTAGGATCAACTCCAGATGAAGTGATGAATGAAGGAGTAGAGCATGTCAAAGAAATGGCCGCGAAGGGCGATCCTGAGCATGTCAAGATCCAAGCTATGATGGATGAGATGCAAAAAGATCCAGCAGCAGGAAAAGCATGGTACGAAAAGTTTACTGCAGATTTTGCAGCACTCCCAGAAAACTAATCATTTTTTTGTGAGTGATCAAGCCCTCCGCAAGGAGGGATTTTTTGTGTCGCAATGATCACCAACAGTGATGACTTACAAGTTGATTTTTTTCGCGACCAGAAAGGTGATAGTTGAAACCGATGCAGCGAGTACTGATCCCCACATCAGATCGACGATCGTCACGAGAAGTGGCCAGTTTTTGATGGTGGCGAGGTTGGTCAGATCATAGGTTGCGTACGTGATGAGCCCAAACAAAGCGCCGAAGACCAGCGCATGGATCCACATGTTTTTTTCGAGTGCTGGCGTGATCACAAAGTGCACAAGTCCGACCACAAAAAGGAGATAAAACACTATTGCAGCTACCCAGTTGATATCGGTCTTCATCAAAAAACCTATCTGCTTGGCGTAAAATTTTTGAGCTATTAATACGAGCCACACCATGTCGATTGCAAAAAATACCGGAAGAGCTATGAAGTAGAGCTTGATAAACATAGTTACTTGTTCAAATATGTAATAGTAAACTGCAAGACAGTGGCGAATGAAACCCACAAGAGATACGGAATCTGAACATACGCGATCCAACGCACATGAGGATAGATCACAACCATGGCCCAGATGATCGTCACCCAGACCAAAGCAATATCTATAGCGGCAAATAGATTGTTCTTCGCACCAAACTGTAAAGGAGTAAAAGCAAAATTAAAAATCAGATTCAGGATAAAAGGAACAACGACTATGGGTGGGATTTGTTTTTGAAAAGCCAACATAAAGACTCTGCCAAATGATACAAAGATGATCATGTACAGCGCTGTCCAGACTGGTCCAAAAAGCCAGGAGGGCGGAGACCAGGAGGGTTTGATGAGCTGTGAGTACCAATCGTATGTATTCATATTGCGATTAGATCATATATGAACATGCAATATTCAGTGAAGAAACGCCAGATGAATGCGACTAATCACCTCACGCATCCCATTTTTTACGAAGTACGCCAAAGTGTGTGATAAACAGCATCACACCTGTCACTTCAAAGATGAGCGGGGCGGTCAGATCAGCAACCTGTCGATTGAGCCGAATCGTCTCGAGATTTTGTAGACAACGATCTCTCGCCTCTTTTGCTCGCTGAATCATCTCATCTGATGGTCTGTAGTAGGGATCAGCCGAACGGGGCACATCGTACTGACACTGAGCCTCCTCAAACGAGTAAATCTGATATTTCTGTCCCACCATCTGTGTGACCATGTACTGTGTCAAAAGCACTGTCCCAACAGCAATCATGATGATTGAGGAAATGGAGATGAGATTCACGTAGAGTCTACGAACGCCGGCCGGTTTGGGTGATGAGTTTGCCATAGATTGATACGATTGTATCAGGATATGAATGCGTGAGTCAAGGAGATAGATTCTTGTGATTATCTGTGCCTTAAACCAAGTTTAAATCATTTGCACACGCTTTGGAGTACAATCAGCAATCGTGAGCATAAATCATGAGATGAAAGGTGGACGACCTCCTGATACATATAGTATTCCACGCAGTTCATGTTTGGTTGAGATTGGGAGACCACGCACAGCAGAGGAAGCACTTATACTTTACGAGATCGCTCAACATATGGTCGCGTTACCAACAAATGATTTTCAAGTTGGTTGTCCTGGTAACCATGCGGTGGCTTTCATCGGTCGTAATCCGTATACGACTGATCGCTATCTTGTTTCAGCGTCACATGCATTTGGAAGCGATGATCCAAATAGAAGAGTACTTCATCCATACCATGGTGGGTCATTTGTCCCGGACTATTCTGAGATAGCGAGGTGGTATCCTGATACTGCAACTATCGCTTTGAAAGATGATGATGTGCCGCATATACTCGGCATTCCACTTGGCACACACATACCCGGTGCACTTTGCTGGGTAGTAACCATGCGATATGATGGTAACGGAACATTTCCCCTTCAAATGGCTGCGGATGAGGCCAGAGTCACAAGCAGGTATTCTAACGATAAGAATGGTTTATCGTGCCCCATTATCACTTGCCAAACATCACGAATTGAGATAGGTAATAGTGGATCAGTTGTAGTACAAATTGACCCCGATGGTTTAATGCTTGCAGTTGGTGCACTCCATGGCCTTTCGATTGAAGAGGAAATAATGTTCTCCCCTAACCCTTCAGTGTTGCACCAAAGCATCCCGGGAAACTATGTTGGATAGTCACAATTGATTACGGACCCGTAGCGATACCATCGATATACCATTTCCCTTCGACTTTGACCAGACTGATCCAGCGAGTATTTTCGCCATTGTCCCAACCATAGTTGGGTATAGGAAGTGCTAGAGTAGCTGTTGGCTTCATCTGGAGATTGAGGATGACTTGATAGATGCGTCTGTCTTCAGTCCAATCAGATTCGAGTGTGGGAGTGATCTTCTTTATTCCGACACTTTGTATAGCATTGAAGTTGACGGCCCATGCTTGTTTGACACCATCATTCGGTATATTTGCCGTGCTCATCATGTCGACAGCTTCTCCCGCACGATCTCTATCAATGAGATTGAAGAACGTATCGATCACATCGATATCCTGCTGAGCAGGTATGACAGCATCCACAGCTGCCGTTGGTTGACTTGCCATGCCAATCTCGCCACGTGCTATACGGTCGCTGACTGCAGCTGCAAGCAGGATATTTGTTTCATTGTCGATGGCTTTTGCTGAGCTTCTAGTCACCGTCAGATACTCATTGGGCCCAAGTACCAAGTATATGTTGTTGATCAAATCATTGGCCTGCCAAGCGATGAAGTGATTCATCTTGATACGTGGGTCTTCCTTGAGCATACGATCAAGGAACACGAGCCCCTTTTTTTGCCTTTCGACATTGAGCGACTCATAGTGGATCGAGACAAAGCTATTGGCAGAGACGAAGTAGTTGCATACATGCACCGAGTCGGTATCAAAGGACTCAGTCTTTGAGATCGGGATACCTATCACCCCTTGAACCCAGACTTTTGGAAACGCCGCACATACATCTTTACCCTGATTGAAGGCGATGACGCTTTTCCCCAAGACAGACTCAGTAGGTAGGGGTGATATGGTCGAGCTGGTAGGAGCACTGCTTTTTCTGACCAAAAGGAGAGTAGCGAAGATGATCGCAAGTACCACGAAAAATAGTATCAACCTATTTCTCATGGGCCCAGTATAGCACAATACTAGGCAGTGATCATACAAAGATAGGCATGCTACAATCAACATAGCTAGCACCTCAGTCTCAGTGCACTGATATTTTCGGGGTTTCGTTTGATAAAAATGATAGCTTGCGATCAGTTCGTTTCTTGAAAGACACGCATATTTATTATTAAATCGGTATTTTTGTATGAAAAACATCTTTCTTATAATTTTTGGTGCAATACTGGTACTTCTCTTTGGACCACTTATTTTTGTGCTGTATCTATGGCTCGAAGCACAAAGCGTGCCTACCAGTTCATCTGGACTAGTGATCAGTCTGGGTGAGGATATTGATAAAAAGTTCAGAGGCAAATGGTACTATCGATTCTTTTCGTTCCTCGTGCATAAAAAGGATGAATCATTCATGAAAAATATGACAAGATTTCTTGTATTCGACCTACCGCTCAATATCATGATCTACAGCATACTAGTAGGTATTTCTGGTGCATGGACACAGGTAGTATTCCGTGTTTTGTTTCACATTGATCTGTGGTCAGTAGTAACCACACTACTTTTCTAACACCAAACAAAAAATGATTTTTTGAGAGTCTCTTTATTCATCCAATATGAAGCCTATATTCCAACTACCCCAAAGAGTTTACCTATACCATAGGTGATGAGCATAGCGAGTATTCCGCCTACGACGACGCGCACGATCGCTCTGGTTTTATTGGCTCCTCCAGCATATGCGCTTAGTCCACCCGTGATAGTGAGTGCAACCACGACAGATGCAAAAACAGAGGGTATGCGGATTGGAACTGGTGCGATGATGACAGCCAGAAGTGGGATGATCGCTCCACACAAAAACGCGAGTCCTGATGCGTATGCTGCATGCCACGGATCTGTCAACTCATTTGGATTGAGATTGAGCTCGGCATGGACGTGTGCGGCAAATACATCGTGGGCAGTGAGTTCTGCTGCGACCTTTCGTGCTGTGTCTTTTGAGAGTCCCTTTTTTTCATAGATCAGAGTCAGTTCTTGCAACTCTGCTTCGGGAAGTGTTTCGAGTTCAAGTCGTTCCCTATCAAGCAATGCCCTCTCTGTATCACGCTGTGTACTCACAGAAATATATTCACCGACTGCCATCGAGAGCGCTCCAGCAACGACTGCGGCGACTGCTGCGGTGAGGATAAAGTTCGTAGAGCTAGAAGCACCTGCAACCCCGACGATGACTGCGGAGACAGAGACGATACCGTCGTTTGCGCCAAGCACTGCAGCACGAAGCCAGTTGAGCTTACCTCCACTCATGGTCGAGTGAACCTCGGCATGTGCTATAGGATCTCTGTGTGGCATAGAGTAAATATATCAGAAGATGACCCAAATAGTTTTTCCCTAAATACAAACAGATTATTTGCTACCTAAGATTCACATCTTTGTTTTTTTCAGGGCCTAAGTATTCATACATTTCATATCCAAGCAGCTCATTGACTTGCTTTATTGTTTCGAGATGGCGTATATTCACATCATCCTCAGGACGCTTTCTGCACGTTTCATTGAACACGATGATATCCCCCTGGTGGATACCTGCATCTTTGATTTGCTTACCCGTATTGAGGCAATTCGATTCAGGTAAGAAGTGCACATTATCCACTTGTGGGATTTGCGCATCAAACTTGAACTTGCCAGCTAGATATTTATCAAAGTTCTGATTAAAAAATAGATAATAAATCGCTTTTGTTCCTTCACGTGGCAAGTAAACTTGCTTATTCTTGTATTTTTGAATAGCCAAAATGAGTGGTTTTGTAGCATCTCTTCTTGGGATTGAGTTTGCAGAGTCAAAGTGCAGTGCATAATTTAATCCAAAATAAACTGATTCGACACAAAGTGTAAACAGCAACACTAAGAACATTCTCTTATGTGTGCTCCAGATGAGCATTGCGCCATATGCAATGAGGGGGATGAGTAGTACTCCGAACATCATGCTTCTATTCATGTTTGGGCTCCCAATATAAGTCATTGAAGGAGGGACTAGAGAGAACGCAAGTATGACAATAAAATACTTAAACCCATTTTGGATTGATCGAGAATGTATATCCCCGCTTACAAATGCGACGCACCCAATGAGAAATATCAGATAACTGAAGTAAAACATGCCCTGCTCACGTACCATGAATTTTTCTCCCCAACCATCAACGAAAAGATAGAGTGGAGAAAGATACCCAAAATACTGACGGACAAACTCTCTCCCAAAACCGGTAACTTTATTATGCAGTGCCCGAGCAAGTATAGGACTATTTGACCCAGTGTCATGTATAAGCTCGATATTACGCAGCGTTACCCCACTACCATCGCTGAGGATTGACGTCTGCTGCAGTCTTCCTTTGCCCCACGGCGTTGTCATGATCCATATTGTCAGACAGCTAAAAAAGATGATGGCTGAGACAAATACGACCTTGAATCTAAACGACTGTATCATGCGATTGAAAAAAGTAAAGATCAACACGAGAAATACAGGTGTATAGATTCGATACGGATGATAGATCCAGTAAGACAAAAGATAGCAGACAAGCCCAGTCAATAGAAAATGATATGCATGCTGTCTGATTGCTCTGAGAACAAGATATGTAGCTGTCAAACAGAAAGTAGCCCCCATGACTCCCTCTGATGAAGAACGTGACAGCACGATATGCCATGGCAATAGCGCGAGAAACAGAGCTGAGAGTAGAGCAACTTTCTTATTATTAAATAGTTCTTGTACGAGGCCATAGAGGGCTATCGTTCCAAGTGATCCGATGAGTGCGGTGGGGAAGCGCACTGCAAACTCATTGATTCCAAATAGAAATGTCGAAAGACCCGATAAGTAAAATGGTCCAATGATATAGAAGTCACCAAACTTATCAAAGTACCAAAGTGGCCAAGAGTTGCCGTAGAGATCGACGCCGTTATGTAGGATGAATCTGCCTACATAGCCAACCAAGACCTCATCCTCATGAAAATTAGCAGGAAGTTTACTCAGAAAAACGAGACGTATACACAGTGCGAGACAAAATATAGCACAAAGTGCTAAAGCGGTTTGTATATACTTTGGATATCTTGACATAGTCTCTCAAATATTACTCGATCAAGCTATTTCGCCTAGCTTCACGCCTCCATACTTTGCCCGTAGACATGCCATCAGTATATCACGCCCCTAGAGGTCGAATATTGCTGTACTTATTTCCACAGATCCCACACCTTTGCTGCGACGTTCACGGGTATTCCCTTCAGTGGAAAATGATGAAGATCGATAAATGGAAGTGAATTTGCCTCAATCAAGCCCCACCTTTGATTTTGCGGATCTACTGATACATCAGGAATAATAAAGTCAAAGCCAACAATAGGTGAGCCAGTCCTATCTCCAGCTACTTTCAGAATTCTTAAAATTTCTGGGTGCGTTTGGTCGATCCTCTCAATAGCACTCCCACCATATGAGAGACCAATTTTTTCAGAAAGATCAACCATGTTACCTATGCTCAATACGGTATCAAGTGAAAAACCTTGCCTTCTCAAAAACGAAACGGCATGTTCGGTTGGGATGAATTCCTTTACACGTTCATGCTTATTGGTATTTTTCTCTTGTATAAGTTCACGTATTGTCGAGCTGCCGTCACCAACAACACGAGGCGGATCGCCTTGAAGTATGCCTACTACCTCACCCCCTATATAGGTTCCTCTATATACACTTCCGATAAGATGTTCTTCTATGATGAGTGAGTAACTGAGTTGCTTGCCTATATCAAATGCTCTTTTCAAGTCAGTCTCTGTGTAAATAAATGTTGTAGTATGTCTGCCTCGTGACCCTGAGCGTGGCTTGACGATAAATGGAGCATGACCAGTTCGGTATATACTCAAGGCTTGTTGGTATGTGGTGACTTTTCCACCATAAGGTGTCGGGATAGAAAACTGACTCATCAATTTTTTAAACTTGTACTTGTCATCTAACCACGCATATCGATTGTGATGTAAATGAGGAGGTATAGGAAGACTCTCAAAGTAGTACCATCTTCCGTTTACCTTCGCACGATATTGTTCTATAGGTTTTCCGAATAGCAATAGGCCCTCCATCTCGATACCCCTTTTTTTGGCCTCTTCCCAGATCACTCGCGATCTATCCGTACGGATCTTCTGGTTACTTCTATGATATTTCCAGATCCCACACTTACCAGCGAGGTATATGATGGGCCAGTACATGATACTCACTATTTTGTTTGTGATATCTAAAGGAATCAACATCATCACCTGGTAAAACGGAGCAGTCAGCGTCGATATGAACTCGTGCAAATAGTTTGCCGCATGATTTACTGGATTGTTACCACAGTAGACACACGATTTATCTGCAAGTGTATGTTCAGTTGACATATATACACGCAGGAAATGTGGGTGATTCGGGCTCCTGAATACCTGTCGGAGAGATAATGTGGGCAAATTGATGCATCATCGTATCAAGGCTTTCACCGATACACCGTGATGAAAATACTTTTTCAATATCTCTGGATGTTGAATCATTTCCCCAAAATAACATATCCATGAGAGTAGCAGGCAAGGTCTGCATGTTTTTTCCGACCCCAGCCATGACAAATTCTCCTGCGAATATATGAGTCGCTATTTTTTTGCATGTCTGATCACTCTCACATGTCGATGACTTAACCATATTCTGATAAGCAATTTTCATACGGCTTAGGTAGTCGATCTGAGAAAATCCTCCACCCAAAGTGATTCCATAGTAAAATGAAATCATGCTGTAGCACAATGCTAGACAAGGAAATAATGAACAATCAGATATCCGTTTTGATATCTCCTCGGGATTTAATACTATGGTAGTAGATTTATCCTCAGATTGTAAAACATACTGATTGGAGCAAGTGCCTTTTATTGTCAATGCTACCCTTTTGCTCTGCAAGTGATCAATATACCAAAATAATTGCGTTCCTTGTGTGCTTCCTGTGTGTGCACCAGTAACCCTATCGAAGTATTTTAAGTATAAATCGCGATGCACCACATCAAACATAATACGATGTATCAGTGTATCTTGCCAAATATGTACCTGAAGAAGTAGTTGACATGCTAGTTTTTCAACTTCAATATACACCAAATCTGTTTTCATGCCTGACTTCCTCCACAAGATTTGTGACATGACAGAGAACTGTTCACTGATCGTGCGCGAGCGTTTATACCCGACATCATCACTAAATGCCTGAAACAGGTCGAATACTTTTAACTTCTTATCCTGCGGTATGTTTATAGAATCAAATCTCCTATATGTTCGCTCAAGATCGATATCGCCCAAAGGCTTGTGTCCATATATGGGAAACTGTCGGTCACGCCATGGAACAAATGGAATCTTTTTTTGAACAAGGTCACTGTCATGGAAAAATATTCCACGAGGATATGATGAGTTTGAAAACGATATGCCACCACAAGTCAGCGTGACGATTGGTTCTCCAGGCTGAATGATCGATCGAAGCAGCGTTGAGTTTAAAAAAAAAGGATGACACAATACCCCATGATGATCAGCACTACCCACAAACCTGTGTGTCTTGAGTACATCTATCACTTGATCGGCATAAACACTCCCAAAAAGTGGCTCAACGATAGTTCTACATGCTTCTGCAAGTTCAGCAAAGCGTTGTCTGTATACCGGCTCCACAAAACTTACAGTTTTTGGAAAATTCTCACGGGCGTATTGGATCCACGTCTGATCTTTATACGCTGCATACAGACGGCCCAGTTCAGGTTTATGAGCAAAGACAAAGTCTCTCACTTGAGCTGGGTGCATAGGAAATGTGTGCATGGAGGAATTTTAGCATAAGCGTGTTCTGAGTCCCTTCATATGAGTTTGACTCACCAGTTCAGCCAACACACCTCATATGTCATACTTGATCCCCTTTTTTCTTTCTTGTATATCGATTGGGTACTTGCCACTGAAGCACGAGGTGCACAACACACTCTCATCCAGGCCTGTTGCCTTGATCATGCCCTGATACGATAAAAAATTGAGTGAGGTTGCACGCAGATACTCGCACATCTGACCAATCGTTTTATTGGCAGCCAATAGATCTGATTGACGAGGCAGATCGAGGCCATAAAAATCAGGAAATTTGACCGGCGAGGAGCTGACGAGGAAGTGCACCTCTTTTGCGCCAGCTTCAAAAAGCATTTTTACTATTTGTCGAGAAGTAGTTCCTCTCACTATTGAGTCATCAATCACGATGACGCGTTTGCCATCGATGACCCCCCGCAATGGTGCTAGTTTGAGTTTGACCCCTTGTTCACGGATGTGCTGCTCGGGCTCGATAAATGTTCGATTGATATAGCGGCTTTTGATGATGCCTATCTCAAACGGTATCTTGGTAGCGCTTGCATACCCGACTGCTACCGGAATTGCTGTCTCAGGTACGGGGATGACGACATCAGCGATGATGGGATGCTCATGAGCTAGTTGAAGCCCAAACTGTTTCCTAACTTCATAAACTGATTGGCCAAGCAGCACGCTATCAGGCCGAGAAAAATACACAAATTCAAAGATATCAAGTTTTTGCTTACTTTTGACGATTTTTTTTCGACGCAGTCCCCTACTATCTACCACGACCATCTCCCCAGGCTTCACTTCTCCAAGATCTTCAGCACCGATCGGATGGAAGGCACACGTTTCAGATGCGAAGACGTATCCACCATTGATCTTTCCCATCGAAAGTGGCCGGATACCGTATTGATCGCGCACCGCTACGAGCCGATCTTTGGTCATGATCAGTAAAGAAAATGATCCAGACATGAGGGGAAATATCTTTTCGACAGCTTTCTCGATTTTCATACCTTCTTTCGTCAGTACATGTAGTGCTTCGGTGATGATTTTTGAGTCAGAAATATCAGTCAGCACCACTCCTTTATCTTTTAGAAACCTGATGAGAGACTTTAGACTTGGGAGATTGCCGTTGTGTGCGAGGACGATCGAGTGATCATCGACCTCGATGGGCTGTGCATGTTTGACATCTGTCCCCGCAGATGTTGAGTATCTGTTATGACCTATCGCGCAATGACCAAACAAACTCCGGATGATTTCTTCGTTGAAAACTTGGGCGACGAGCCCATTGCGTTTGTAGCAGTAGATATTTTTGCCATCGGTCGTAGCTATTCCAGAGCTCTCTTGGCCACGATGTTGGAGTGCATAGAGGGCAAAGTACGTCAGGCGGCTCACATCGAGTCCTTTTCCGTATATTCCAAAAACGGCGCATTTTTCGCCTATGCTTCGCATGAGTCACTATTGTACACATCGAAAATGAATTAGCGAGACAAGAACATGGATGAAATGAATTCTCATAGATTGAACTTACATTTGATTCTTTCATAATGCTACAATGTTTTATATGGAACATATCTCTCTTTATAGCGTGCTACTTTTGGTGCATCTTTTTGGCATCATTTTGGGTGCTGGAGGAGCGTTTGTGAGCGATGGAATATTTTTTACCGCACTCAAAGACAGGATCATCTCAGGAGATGAGCTACGCATCCTCAAGGCGGGCTCGCATTTCATTTGGATCGGACTTCTCCTACTCGTGATCTCTGGTATGGGACTGTTTTTGCAGGACATCGAGAGATTGTCGACATCGGTGAAATTCATTTCAAAGATGACAGTGGTGCTGGTCATCACTGTAAACGGACTGATTTTCCATCGGATACACATACCATTTATTCACGGACACCTCGGAAAAACACTTGCCACCAAAAGAAAGCCCGCAAAGGCTCCGCTCATCCCTTTTGTACTCGCAAGTGGGGTGGTCTCCGTGGTGTCGTGGACGGCGACCATCATCCTCGGCTCTTTGCGAAGCATATCGATATCCTATGTGAGTTTCTTGGCGATCTACTCAGGACTGATTGCGGTCGGGATCCTCACCGCTCAATTTCTGTTTCACTCGTATCTGGATGTGCACAATAAAAGAAAACTCATATTGATAGGATTGGCCAAAGGCGCAGCATCAGTAGTTCTTGCGGTGAGCACTATCCTCACTATGACGGCCTAGGACTTGCTCCTGAGTATCATTGGCACTCATGTGTACTTCGCACACAAGTAACTTTTCATTGGCTGTCTTTTGCGATAATCATCCAGAAGTGAAGACCTTCACCGCAGATACATATATGGGTCTAAAGGTTAACTTTGCCCTCTCGTCGTGCTCTCACTATATAGCCGCTGAAAAAACCAAGCACCACGAGGATCAATGCTGTGGCTACCAAAATCAAATAGATATGATTCTGCATACCCGCTGCCTGCTGGACGGGCTGTTCTATCTCTGGCTTTTGTTTTTGAGCATACACAACCAAGTCACCTCGGTATACACCTGGTTGGGAGGATAGATTTGGTACCATGACATATTCTGAATCAGGAAGCGTGACATGGTCTATCAGATACACATCCTCTTTGGTGTATCCACCCTCGATACAATCTCCGACTCGAGATACGAGAAGTGCGAGGATAGTAGTATTTGGGATGATATAGCCACTGAAAACATGGGGCTGATCTTGATGGCAGCCCATATAGTCAATTTGGCCTTTCTGTTGATTGCCTTGGAAAACCCTTGCTTGGAATGAGGATACTTTGTTGTACTCGTCGAGCGACTGCTCACCCATGTACTCTACGACCACGGAAATACCATTTGATGCGAGTTTGATGCGACGAACTGCCTCGAGATCCCTGAAGATATTCTGGACATATGTGTCGTAGGAGTTTTGAGACTCTTGTTCTTTGAAATACTCAGGTAGTATCTCATCGCATGTCTTGAGCTGTGTGCGTACCTTGGTCATCAAGTCAAGCTTTTCTATGAGCGGTGGGCAACCTCTTCCACCTTTATCATCTACTCGATAGTACAGTGAGTTTTCTTGAGAGCTGTATGACAGTCTATCTATAGTCGTCGACCCCCCAACTGTCGCGTAGGCGTTGCCTGCAATGAGTAGACACAGTAACGCAGATATCACTGACAAAATGTATCTTCTCGAAACAGTCATAGATATATTTTATCAGCAAAATACTTATAGTTATGATATGTGAGAACTACCGCATCAGTCACTAGGTTAAAAAAAGGCTTTAGCACATTCATATGGCTTTAAGACAAGAAAACCACCCCAGCGTTTATAGCCATCGATATTGACACTAATCTTTGTGAAGTAATAATTGTAAATATTCAGAAATAACCTTGACAACCAGCTCATCCTCTCCTTTTATTTTTGGGATATCTTCGAGCGATATCCATTTATATTGTGTATGCTCAGGACTGATTTTTATGATGCTAGGATTCATCACTTTTGTTTCAAAATATACACAATATTTCGTTTGATATGGATCGGTGAGGATATTGGTTGCAAAAGGTTTTATCTTAACTACATCAAGATCTGTTTCTTCCTTGATTTCTCGGATCAGAGCCTTGTCCAAAGCCTCGCCTTTTTCCAGTCTGCCACCTGGTAATGACCATGTTTTTGACCTTGCGCGCTCCAAAACCAATACATGCCCTTCATCGTTTTTAATCAATGCATATTGTCCGACTTTTGCCAGCAGATGATTATCAGTTTTCGTCATCGCCTCAGTATATCATCGACACTCACATTTATACTTTAAGGAGCTTTTGCAACAGCCTGGTTACTAACATAGAAATGATCAGGTAATTCACCACAATTATCAATTAGTACATTGGCATACCGTGACATTCACGTTTATGAGAAAAATACTTGGATGTTGATATGGATTATTTTATAGAATGGCTCACACAGGATACAAACCTCATCATGCTCAGAATACTACAAATGATAGTCCTCGACATATTTAGGTTCTCTTCTTTTTCTTAGACCTTGCAACATATTCACTAAAATCACGATGTTCTGTGCATTACTTTGCTCGTCAGTAGCATTTTGCTCGTGCCTATACATCTGTATAACGAGATCCTGCATCTCATCTGGTTTATTTTGGAGATAAAGCAAGCTTGCCTTCATATAATCTAAAAATGGCTGATATGTCATTATACTTTTTAGATAACCCAATCTTTGCACTGTGTCTAGTCTAGAATCATCCGAGTGAGTCTTTAGCCAGCTGATTACGTCACTACCAAGTTCTACAGCAAGCGCCACATTTGCTTCTCCATGTGCAGAATCACTTGATGTAAATAAGCTGAACTGCGCCTGATGCCAAGCAAAAAAAGCCCTATCTTTTCTCAGCGAAAGATTATCTTGAGGACTCGCTTTAGTTTCAAAAAAAGCAATTATTTTTGGATCACTCAACAATTGGAAGTTTCTTATTGCATCATGATGTGTCATAGTGGCTTGATCCACCTCCATGAGTTTTGAAAGAAAATCATGTGGCTGCTCCTCTCCTCTAAGCAACTTATCTGCAAGAGTCTCATGGAGCATGTGCTGTTGTGGTTCGCAAGAAAGCAACTCTGACATACAATATTATTGTAGCAAGTATTGAGCTTATACTGAATCAGTCCCGGTAGGGCATAGCAAAAAAAATATACAAGCGATAGCCTCATTCGATTTTGGTTAACAACAGGATTTTCATAAGTCTCCCAGTTACGAGAGCAGACTTAGAAAAAGCAGCAACTCCGAAGAAGTCTTCAAACGCATCTTCTTTATAGACCTATTTCTTGCAGAAAATAGTTTACTTTTTCCATCTCTCTAGCTTCGGTATTGGTCTTGTTGCAAGCCATGCGATGATCCCATTCATACCAGATTTTTTCATCTGTTCGATACAAAATCTTTGCATTTTTTGAGGCGTATCTATTTCCGGTGGATTCAAGAACTCTCCGTTTATGTAGCACATCGAACAGTACATATTACTTCTTGTGCCATCTTTTTCTGTCCCTCCACCCTTTTCATCTTTCTTTAACGGGAAGCCACAGCTTTGACAGATGCTGTATGTTTTCATAGGAGCATTGCAAATGATAATGAGTACACACTAGTGTGACTTCACCACTCCACCCCTGAGCTGCTCGATGGATTTTTCGACCTCTTTCGTGAATGCACCAATTTCGGCGTCTGACTTGTGTGCTACCCCATGGAGAACCAATGGTTTTAGATAGGGCATTTGGCAGAGATTGGCGGTCTGTTGGAGTGGGCGAAGTAGCTCGTCGATCATAAAATGATTATATCCATCATGCTTGTATGACTCTTCCGGGCCAAACGTCGACAGGACAATCTGAAACTGCTTACCTTTGAGTTTATCTCCACCTTCACCATAGGCGAACCCATACTCTAGTACTCGATCTTCCCACTCTTTGAAAAGGCCAGGAGTCGAATACCAATAAAATGGTGTTTGCGCGACGATGATATCGGCTTTCAGCAAGCTTTCTTTTTCTTTCGCAACATCCACTTTCCAATCTGGGTATGCTTCGTACAACTTTCTTGTTTCGATCCCTTTTTTGCCTGCAAAAGCTTTGATTACTTCTTTGTTCACGCGAGATTTTGTGAGATTTGGGTGAGTAACTATGTGGTAGACGCTTTTCATAATCAGTATCAAAATATCAATATGAGGTGATTATAGCAATTAAAAAATGGGATAGTAGTTGGTTCATGTATGTCTAAGATCGAGAGTGCCGTGAGGAGATGACAAACGGTTTGAGTTTGTGAAGCTTATGATTATTGGTTAGGTCGCAGGTGTGCCCTGCTTTTGGGTCGCATGCCAGTAGGACCGAGCGCATCAGTCCCATGCATATCTGCCTCAAAATCAATCAGACTGCTCTCGAAACTCCCTAAGGTTCCATCACCGTAGCGTCTCTGACAATATATATCGACTGCAGTTCGTCCTTCAGCTATCAATGTAGCCTCTCTGTAAAGTTTGGCTGTTTTCATATCAGCAACAACATTCTGATAAAATCCACCATTCCGCAGTAGTGATATTTCAGCCCTTGCAACTGAACCATTAAATAGTCCTCTCTGAGCAGGGACACAAAACTGCAGAGAACTAGCATAAATATCGGGTAATATGCCTGCAACACTGTCTTCATACACACCCTTTTGATGATCAAACAATACGGCACAATCTGGTTGAAGAGATTGCAGGTGACAAAAGAGAGTCCCATACTGTGTTGTGCTGCCGCCCGTTTTCAGTTCAGGAACTGTCGCAGATGCAGTTGCAGTAAGCCGAAGCAACTTTTCCTCTCGCGGTGCAGCTGTAGGGATAGCTTGAGCGATGGGAGGTACCAGCGGGATAGGTTTCGATTTGTCACCTGGCGCTTTTTGTACGATTGGCGGGATTGGAGGGGCATCTGGACCAGGTACTGATCCGGGCAACGGTGCAGTAGTAGCCCGACATCCACCAAACAGAGTTGATGCGAGGACAGCACCTGCAGCGATACAGCGACGCAAATTACGCTCAGATTTTTGCATAGTGTATTTTACTATAAGTGTTTATTATTTGCACGTACTATTTGCAGCTCAAAGAAAGATATACAGATGCATGCGTCGTGCTCCTCACCAGAGCGTGCCCCAAAAAGTGACAAAGTATCCTGCCTCGCAGCTCGCCACCCATCTTCCAAACGGAAGCCTGACTATCTCATACTCACAGATCAGCTCACCAGTAGCCCGATCGATAGTACCATCTATGGGGGCTCTCTCATCAATCACTCTATCAAGGATCGCTCCATCGTCCATCCACGGAGCCCATGCACAGATGCATACAGCTATACACAAGAGTCCGACGAGTAGCCTGTTTTTCTGAGCGAGTACTTTCATAGAGATTCCATGCAATCACCTGTCATGTTTGAGCGACGGAATGTTTATCACCGACAGATTAGTATCAGATTGTCCGAGATACTTTTACCCGACGATCTCATCTACAGTCGCATCTGCAAATATCTTCATAGTGTCAAATATCTTGAGTCGCGGATGTTTGGGAATCAACAGCTGGAGATCTGTGCAAGCGAGCACGACACAATCTACGTGTTTCTTTTCGAAATCGTTGATGATGTGTATGAGCCCTTCTCTGTCTGTATTATTTTGTATCCCTTGTACTAGATTCAGGATGAACTTGCCCATTTTGGCTTGTTGAAAGTCATCTGGAGTCTCATAACCGATTCCATTTTCGGCGAAAGCATTTTCGTATAACTTATTTTGGATGGTTGCCGAAGTCGATACTATTCCGACTCTTCTCAAATCATTTTTTTTGAGGAATTTCACTGTTTCCTCCACGATGCTCAGAACAGGGATATCGACTACACTCCTGATCTGATTGATGAACACATGAAGTGAGTTGCATGGCATGACTATAAAATCAGCTCCAGCTTTTTGTAGTCGTTTGGCTTCCGTCGTGAGAAATGGTATATAGCGATCAGACCCAATATTTTTGGTAATCAAATCCACTTCTATCTGGTATGGTAAAGGAACACTTGAAATCAGTATCGCAGGTCGACTTTGTTTTGATTTTTTCTGACAAGAAAGAATAATATCAAGATAAAATTCCGATGTTGTCGCAGGCCCAAGACCTCCTATGATACCTACCGTTTTCATACGTATAGTGTATCGTAATTTTGTGGATTTATGGGTTGAGTAGTATTAGAAAGGACTGTGTTAGTAGAGGAAGTAAAATGCTCTAAAAACAAAGTATGCGACCATATGAAAAATAGATTGAATTAACAACCCACATACTTTATGGCAAGATGGTGAACTTTTTAGGTATGATCATCCTCGTTTCAGCCATCCCCCATCCGAGGTGTCCAGTCACAGCGACATGCTTCCTGTCATAGATATCCAGCGACTCACCGTTTAGCAGACCGTCAGGAGAAATGATGCTGATGTTGAGTTTGCCGACATACTGCGGTTGGGTCGAGAAACCACTTTCCGGTACTAGGTAGGGCTCATCGAATACAAACCAATACCAGTGAGCGAGGTCTACATAATCGGCGTATGCGGGATCGCTGATGATTTTTCCAATGAAAAGCTCCTCAGGCTTCTCGTGTGTTTTATCCGAGAGTTGCCCACTCTCTGCCGCATATTGGTCAAGAGGAAGTATCGTGATGACTTCTGGCTCTATGATGAGTGATTCCGCATAGCCCCACCCATACTTTCCATATACATCCACGCGTTTCCCCACATAATCTTTCAATACTTTCCCATCTTTTAGTGGACTATTCGCAGGCACTGTGCTGATCTGTAGTTTGCTTACCCATACAGACTCACCACGAGCTCCAGGGTCCATGAACTGCGGCTTGTCAAATATCAGCCAATACCAATCTGTGCCAAGATCAACTTCTTGTGCATGCGCAGGGTCACTCACGATAGTCCCCAAAAAATGCTCCAGCGGGGACGAGGACTCATCGCTCGTGATGACCTGGTTTGGGGTCGAGCTGGTAGGAAGACTCACAACAGATGGCGAGATAGTAAAAAGGGATGCCCTGTTTGCGACACTCAGGCTGTCAGGTCGGGTGATCATGAGATAGATCAGAACTCCGATGATGATGCACAACAGCACAATGATACTGTTTTTGATCATAGTGTCGATATCAGTATACATATACACACTAAAGTATGTCACGCTTCTCACATCTGCTATACTATATGACATGTCCACACAACATATTTCATCTCCCTGCACTCGCCTCTGTGGACTCCGTCGTGGGTGACCCCACACGTTTCTTCCCTTTCTAACCCCTTTTTTTTGAAAATTATTTTTCTATCATGTCAACCGAACATCATTTAACAACCGAAGAAATATTACTTCAGGGATACACAATCACCAAGTGGAACGAAGGTATGGTGCCCGCAATAACTCAGATCGAGAAGCAAAACTGGGCCCCTTGGCTCGCCGCGAGCGAGAGTTCCCTCCTTGGCCGAGTACAGTACTGTCCCCGCATGGCAGCAAGCCATACTTGATGCATCCAATAATCCCATCGCCACGCTCAGTATGAACAGGATCGACTGGGACGGTCAGAGAGATACACTACCCTGCTGGGACAAAATAGCCGGTGATCCTACCGACTACAGTCAAACCTATAAACCGGAGGGAAATACCCTCGTCGCCATGTCGATGAATGTCGATCCGCTTCACCAAGGCAGGGTCTCGCCCAAATACTCCTGAAGCATGCAGTCGATATTGCGCAAGCGTATGGAGTTGCCCGAGTCATCGGCTCATTTCGCCCGACTGGCTATGGCAGGTACAAGCGAGAGCATGGTCCGACAGACTTCGATTGGTATTGTCGTCAGGTGAACGATAGTGATAGTGGTCGATATGCAGGCCGGCCGATCGATCCGTGGATCAGCGCACTCACCAAACAGGGGATGCAGATGTTTGGTGTCGATGAACATGCTATGACTGTCACGGTTTCAGAATCAGTATTTACAGCGTATCAGGAAGACTGGAAACAAAAACGGTGGTATCAGCCCGATCAGGACAACAAACCTCGCATCTGGGAGTGTGGCGAAGTCGGGGCATGGACTATCGATCCGTCTACAGGTGGGGCGACCTACCAAGAAAAAAATATGTGGGGTTTCCTATATGAGTCGCCACAGACAAAGACTATCACTGGTTCTATTTATACAACTTAATTTTTATCCTATGTCACACTCACCATGGTTCACCGTACAGCTGGTCAAGCCGAATATCTATGGGATCGCCGAGTTTGCTCACGAAGAGGAAGTGATCTCGTATCTAGTCATAGGAGACACACATGCTCTCCTCATCGACACGGGGCTGGGTCTGCAGCCGATCCGCCCCGTAGTCGAGTCTCTGGCCACGCTACCTGTCACGGTGACTCATACGCATCATCACTGGGATCACATCGGTGGGGACCATGAGTTTGAACGATTTGTAGATGCGCAGTCGATCGGAGCGATCGACTGCGCTCCCTACCACTTTCAGATCCTCCCCTGTCCCGGACACTCGCCCGACTCAGTCGCTCTCTGGGAGCCGACATACGGATACTTATTCATAGGAGACACGCTCTATGAGGGTCCTTTGTATTTGTATTTGCCAGAGTCAGATATGCAGGCATTTTCAGCAACACTCGCAGTACTTGAGCAGATACCCCGGGTATCCCATATATTCCCGAGTCACAATACCTTTGTGTTTGCACAAACAGATATCCATCGCGTACTACAGACAGTACGCACGTACCTCGCATCGCCTGATGACTTCAAAGGGCTATCAGAGATTCCGATTCGTGGGAGACTGAAACTCAAATTCGCAGAGTAAAAGGTGGATTGCAGTACCTCTTGGCAAGGTGCGAGTGAAATAGTCGCTCACGCCAAACGCCGACGACTCATCATGTATTTTTGTGTGATCTACTGAGACTATCGTTGACACAATATGTGAAATGTCGATACCGTCTGTGAGACTCTAGCTCTCATCCACGCACCATATGAAGTGATATATCAGGTAAGATATCATCTTTGATATTCATCATACATATATGAGTGTGTACATCATGTTGGGAGCGGGTCTCGTGGCGCTGGTCATCGGTGCCGATTGGCTGGTCAAAGGCGCTTCAAGTATCGCAATCAGACTGAAAATCCCAGCCTATGTGATAGGACTGACCCTCGTCGCCTGTGGTACATCACTCCCGGAGTTCACAGTGAATATGATCTCGGCAGTGAAGGGCTACACTGATATCGCATTTGGCAATGTCGTGGGCTCCAACATCTTCAACATCCTCGCCATACTTGGCATAGGATCACTGATCTTCCCTATCATGACGGCCAGACGCATGGTCAGGGTGGATCTAGCGGTGTCTTTGGGCGTATCGGTACTTTTGCTGCTGCAAGTCATCTCTGACCGACTTTTTTCGGCGGGGATGGTCGTCAGTTTCCTCGATGGGTTGATCTTGATTGTGGTGATGGTCATCTATGTATGGTTTTTGCTCAAATCAGGATCAGTCGAGTCGACCGAAGCCATAGATGTGCATAGTTGGATAAAGACAGGGATTTTTGTTTTGGCAGGGATGGGGCTGCTCGTGTTGGGATCACGGTTTCTCATCGACTCTTGCATGTCGCTCGCTCGCGCATGGGGCTTGAGCGAGCGTGTCATCGCGCTCACCATCGTCTCAGCAGGCACATCGCTCCCCGAACTTGCAACCACCGTCACAGCAGCACTGAAGCGCAAACACGACATCGCATTTGGCAATATCGTAGGCTCAAATATCTTCAATATTTTGTGGATCATGAGTTTCACGGCACTGGTGAAGCCTGTACCAGTGAGCACAGCGGGTCTGCATGATCTGTATGTCGCCATCGCGGCCACACTCGTGCTATATGGAGTGATCTATATCGGCAAAAGATACCATATCGAGAGGTGGCAGGGAGCGCTGATGCTACTCATGTATATAGGATATGTAGTATATCTACTGAATCTCACCTGATACGGGATCGCCACAACGAAGCAGCCCGCAGCATGACCTGAACAGACATCCCTGCCCCACCACTTTGCGCATCGATTGGAGGATCACGATATCGTATCTAGAAAGTTGTGAAATATTTTTGCACCACAACTTTGCTCAGTACACATCTCAGGATGAAACTGGACAGCGTAAATCGGGCGAGTTTTGTGTTTGAAAGCTTCGATACCATCTCGAGAGCGAGCAAGTACACGCATTTCTTCAACGGGCTTGTTGACCACCCAGCGATGACCTTCAAACACGGTAAAGTTGGAGATATTCGCAAACAGCTTGTCCGGCTCAACCACATGGATATCCAATAGTCCCCGCTCGACATGCTGCATGGGTTCAAGTGTAGCGCCCAAGACATGTGCAATCAGCTCAAATCCAAAGCAGATTCCAAAAATCGGCTTATGAGTCTGCCTCACGAGATCGATTTCCATGTGCAGTCGGTGTTCGTTTCCCTGTACGGGGAAATCATGTCCACCTGAGAGGACTATGGCATCAAAATCTTCTGGATTGACATGGTTGATCTGAGAATAGTTCACCACAAGCGATGTATGGTCAGAGAGAAGATGTTTGAGTTGGGACAGATACCGAGTACCATTGTCGACGATCAGTATTTTCATAGAAAATCTTCGAGTAACTTTAAGCCTGTCATAAATATTTCAAAATCGAGCTTTTCGAAAATGTGTCGCCTTACGCCAGATATGTGGCATATTCTCTTAGCCTTTGTCTATGTGCTTTTCGAAATCGTTCACCAAGGTCACTATCGAGTCACCTTCGCCTTCTTTTTCCCAATCGATTTTGGGTGGATGATAGCTCGAGGGACGAAAATCAGTCATGCGTTGATAGTCGCTCTCAGACATTTGAAAGTCTGTCGATGCAACATTCTCATCAATGTGCTTTTTGTTTGTCGAAAATACCATCGGACTATATCCCAGATAGCAAATCCAATTCAGTATGATTTGGCTTTGGGTCGCGTCATATTTCTTTGCAAGCTCGACAAGAAGTGGCCAGTTGTGTTTGAGCGTCAGATTTCGCCGAAGCGGACGCCAAATGATGTTCTTCACTCCCAACTCATCACACGTACCAAAAACTCCTTTATCCTGCACTGCTCTCACCTCAAAACTGAGATGACCCTCATGTGCATAAAATGTATTACCAAATTCCTTCTTAAATGCTCGGATACATCTCGGACTTGCGTTTGAGAGACTCACAAATCTTGTTTTTCCAGATCGTAGAAGCTTGTGTAAAAGTGTGTAGCTTGGTAGCTCCCCAAATTTGGCTATGAAAGATTGCGTGACTAGAGTCGAGTCTGCGTAATCGGTTCCCATCGTTTCATAAAATCTAGCGATATCTTGATTGACGATTTCGATCGATGCTAAATCTCTCGGATACAAAGAATGGGTCAAAAAAATATCTTTTCTATCAACAGAGCTCTCATCAAGTGCCATCTTGAAAAGAGCAAGTGACCGACCGTGGCCATACCCCAAGGCAATCTCAGTAAAATTGACTCCCTTCTCAAGAGTATAGACCAAGGCATCAAAATGTTCTGTATCGTCAACTTGTTCGGTGATAGCCATATCTCTATGGCCTCGACCACCTATACCGTAGGTTCCGATACCGATTTTAGATATATTCTTACCCGATACAGTTTTCATACTATTATTTCAATCTCCTCATTATTCGTCATGGAGACTGAGTTTGCAACACACACATACGAATAGTAAGCTGCATCAAGTAGAGACAAGCCACATCCTCTCGAATCATCGCGGATGACATATTTGTTCAAGGCAACCCCCAACATCCTCGCTAGGCTGTATGCGGGCATGGTCATATCTAGACTCACTGTGTATCATCAAGATCTGTCAATGCGGAAGCGGTGAGATTCGAACTCACGGACCGGTAAAGGTCGGCGGTTTAGTAAACCGCTGCACTCGACCACTATGCGACGCTTCCAAATATCTGTACTGTTTGTAAAGTCTATCACTTCGACTCTGCTTTCGTTCATCGTGGCATAACTCGCTGTAAGACTCGAATCTCGTCAACAGCGAGACGTAAACCACTATGCGACGCTTCCA
>CAZJWN010000002.1:0-27600 GCA_964550105.1 uncultured Gammaproteobacteria bacterium | reverse complement strand
ATGCGACGCTTCCAAATTCGAGCATTATACCTACCTCATAGTCAGATTGGTATAATCTCGTGCATGTCACTCGACACATACAAAGACTCTCCCGTCGTGCCGTTTGCTGATGCCAAAGCGTTTCATGATTGGCTTGAGGAAAATCACTCGACATCGACTGGTATCTGGATCAAGTTTTACAGAAAAAATTCTGCCATACCTTCGGTCACTTACAAACAAGCTCTTGATGAGGCACTCTGCTACGGATGGATCGATGGCCCGATCAAAAAACTTGATGGGCACGATTGGTGGATCCACAAATTCTCACCGCGCAGACCTCAGAGTATCTGGTCCGTGAATAATCAGAAACATGTAGAGCGCCTGACGAGCGAAAGACGGATGACTGTGGCCGGGCAAAGAGCGGTCGACATGGCCAAAGCAGATGGCCGCTGGGACAAGGCGTACGCATCGACAAGCACCTTTGCACTTCCTGATGATTTCAAACAAATGTTGAATACACATAAAAAAGCCCAGGTATTTTATGACACTCTATCAAAGGCGAATCAGTACGCGATATACTTCCGGATACATACAGCAAAGCGGCCGGAGACAAAAGACAGATGGATGAAAAAAATCCTCCACATGTTGCTTGAAGGCAAGACATTTCACTAGACGTACAGCTATTTTCCAGCCGTATTGATATACTGATAGTGCTATGAAAAAAGTATACATCCTCATCCCCGCACTCATTTTCATCATAGGTATAGGGTATATCGCGCTCCAGTCAAAGACTGCCTCAATGGCTCTCCCCACAGCACAAAAGATAGCTGTCGCCTACACACCCACTCCCATCACGACCAGTGGCGAGAGTATCGCACTTTCGGGTGCGATTTCCCTAGATGAGATAGCCAGGCATGCAGTAGAAGGTGATTGTTGGACGGCGATTGATAGCACCGTCTATGATCTGAGCTCATATACCTCAAAACATCCAGGTGGGCCGGTGATCCTAAGCATGTGCGGCAAAGACGGGAGTGAGCTCTATGCGGGACAACACGGTGAGAGAGAAAAAAGACGAGTAGAATCGATGATCATCGGGACTTTGGCGAATTGACCCGAGTCAATGATTCCTTTCTTGCACGGGACATGTTCTTGACTACTCGCTCTCGTTTGGTGGCGAGCGATCGATTCTTCACAACTTCATAATACGCCAGTATCACCGGTCGTCTCATACTCGTATAGCGTGCACCAAGAATCGACGAATTGTGCTCTTTCGTTCTGCGTTTCAGGTCTGTGGTGATACCCGTATAGTAGGTATCATCTGAGCACTGCACTATATATACGTACCAAGTGGATTTTTTCATGCGTTGCATAGATCCTCGATCCTCTCGATTAGCTCGAGACAGGCTCATTCGAGGATGACAAATGATGAGTATTTCTTTGTGTTTTCCAGGCGAAGACACTACTGATGAGGATGATCGTAAATGCGATGAGCGCCAGCAAAGGTATCGTCACAAAGCCATAGTACTCGAAGTATTTGGCGGTGCATGATACGCCAGATTGGCACGGCTTGAAGCTTTCTGAGAGGATTTTATAGTAAAGCAGATTGTGATAAAGAGATATTGCCAAACCGACCAAGGTGAGGGGTATCGTATATCTTAAGACTTTTACATCTTCCTTCATCATAGCTATACCCAGTATGAGTACCTGGGGATACATACATATCCGTTGATACCAGCACAGCACACACGGCTCATAGTGCAATACTTCTGAAAAATATAAACTTCCCAACATGGCGACGATAGATTGAAGCCAAGCAATCTGGAGAAATATGAGCGACTTTTTCATAGAGAGTTTATCGACATTAGATCGTCATTATACACAGCTGTCTCTGATTAGAAATAGTTCTCTAGATGAGCACACACCATACCCAGATATAGCCTAGAGCTTTTTATACCCGCCCGTATTGGCGGGTTTTTTATTGTCCGTGGACTATGTATCACGTGCAGTGAGCTCAATCAAAACCACGATTTAGACCGTTGTGACGTATGTGCTTGACAATTTCCGGTACAGGTGTACAATCAGCCTAATTACTATAGGGGGAAAAATCCCTATGAGATGCCTTGCTTTATCCCATCACATCACTACACAGATGAAAAAATGCCCACGTACATCACCGCTCAGATCTGTATTGGTTGGCGTTTTTACGGCGGTGATTCTCCTTTTCAGCGTCTCATCGATAGCAGTGTCAGGTATGCTCACTCGAGCAGATGATTTTCCTGTTGCATCGCTTACTTACGATCAAGCCACACACCACTTTGAGCTGACAATACACACAACCCACGAGGCTTCATATCTCCTGACATACATACACACACAAAACGGATCAGTCCTCCAGGACGGTGTACATGGTCTTGGTCGTGATGAAAATGGGACACTGACAAAAAAAATCTATGCAGGAACTTGTTCAGCTACTGATTGTATCGCCAACTATCCACAACGTGGCGTGGCAAAGGTACAAATCGCCGATATCACCTGGCAATACGCAATCGTTTTTGAGCTCGATGATCAGTCACACCTGAAGATACTCAAAGAAGGATTCGTCACCTCTACTGATATCACTTCCGAAGAACAAAAGTGGCTCGATGAGCCAACAGATGAGCACCTCGATGCTATCCACGTTTCAAAACCTGTAGCTACTCACACTCCTTCACCTGTCCCCACGCTGATACCACTCGGCACTCCCACTCCTATCCCAGATGCAATCATCGATACTCCAACCACTACCCCAGGAGTACTAGCCACTGCTACTCCGACTGCCTCACCGACAGCACTCTCATCAGTCAGTGAGAACATCGAGGTAGACATCATCACTGCATCTCCAATTGAGACCTCTCTTGTGGACACTATTTTGCAAACTATTCTTCCGTTCCTCTATACCGATAAACCAGATTACGCACCAACAGACAAAGCGTTGATTTCAGGCACAGACTTCACGCCTGATACGGATTATATGATCACGATATCTTCGTCTGACATGCCCCCGGTTTCATACACTGATCACATCTACACTACTGAAAATGGAACATTTACCTATGAGTATCAGCTTGATGGCATCTATCGACCAAATTATTCTGTCGAGGTCAAAGATATGAGCGGAGTAGTGGTCTCGACGGTCACTTTCACTGACAGTCGCTCGATCAATGCTGCTACCGTCAATGGCAGCAGCACGACAACGGTGGCTCAAAGTGCGACGGTACTGGCTGTGGTGATAGTACAAACTACAGGTGGTGGCACTGATAACGATTGGAATTCGACGCAGTACACGGTCCAGGGGCAATCTGCTGTCTGTGTGAATCATACGAACTACACAAGTACTGGCACAAACACAGAGAACTTCAATATCACCGCACCATCATCTGTCGGCACATACAATGTGAGCTTCATAGCATACAGAGATGACGGATGTACCCTAGATCCGAGTAGCACACTCACCTTAAATAATGCTATCGTTGTGGCTGGGCCGACACCAACAAGAACGCCTACTCCCACCAATACCCCAACGCGTACCCCCACGCCCACCAACACTCCGACAAACACCCCAACCATCACACCTACACCAGAAGATCACAAAGTCACCGTGTGTCACTCAACAGGTTCCGAATCCAATCCTTATAATCAAATCGAAGTCTCGATCACTTCAGTCGGGAAGTGCATCGATGCGGGTGGTCATGGACTGGATCCAGACGATATCATCCCTCCATATACCAACTCTTATTGTTCATACCCTGGCTTGAACTGGAGCGCCCAGAACCAAGCTATTTATGGTAATGAGTGTAATCTTCCTACTCCGACCAATACACCCACCATCACTCCAACTCCTACCAACACTCCAACATCGACACCAACACTTACTCCTACTCCGACTAACACCCCAACCAATACCCCTACAAGTACTCCAACAAATACACCTACAAATACACCTACGAATACCCCAACCAACACTCCGACCAATACACCCACAGTCACCCCCACCCCAGAAAGTCATAAAGTCACCATATGTCACTCGACAAGTTCAGATACGAATCAATACAACCAAATAGACGTGTCGATGGACTCAATCAGCAAGTGTGCCGATGTGAATGGCCACGGACTCGATACAGATGATATCATCCCTCCATTTACGAATACATATTGTTCATATTTAGGTTTGAATTGGACCACACAAGGACAGGCCATCTATGATAATCAGTGTATCGTTCCGACGTCTACACCGACAAATACCCCGACTCCAACTAATACTCCAACTTCAACCCCCACCCCTACACCAGTACGAGGCTCGATCACCATAATCAAAAATACTTCGGGTGCTGACGATACATTTGACTTTACCTCAACCGGAGGTAGTAATCTACCCGCATCATTTAGCATAACAACCGAAAAAGAAACAGGCACAGTGACGTACAATGATATTTTGCCTGGAGCCTATAGTTTGTCCGAAACTGCAAAAACTGGATGGACACTCACCGACTCTTTGTGTGTAGGTGATCAGCAAGAGTACGAAGGAAACCAAAATGGCGATAGTCCAGACAACTTCACGGTCAACCCTGGCGAGGAAGTCACATGCACGTTCACCAATGACCATGTGAATCCAGCTCTCACCATCGCAAAATTCAACTCAACATGGCCTACAAGTACCAGTCCTGGCAATGAAGTGAAGTTTACATTAAAGTTGAAGGTTACCCAAAATGGTATCAGAGATTTGCTTGTCATCGACCTCCCTGCCAATGGCTTCAAGTACAAGCTCGGTAGCTGGACTGCAACGAAAAATGGCCTCCCCTTCAGTATCCCCGAGCCTGTATACGCGTCTCCAGGCAAGTGGCAGTTGGGCGATGTGGCTATGGATGATGAGATCATCCTGACGTATACAGCTACTGTTGACTCCGCAACGAAGCCCGGACTCTACAAGGACTTGGCATGGGCTTATGGTTGTGAGTTTAGCACTGACTGTACGATCGAAAGCGATGACAAACTACTTGCATCATCAGTAGATGCGGGTACTGTAGATACCGGTGTCGTCACCGATCGATTCGTCGGTACCAAAGTAGTGATCAACAAAGATACCCAAAATACTTCATCTGTTGATATCAAAAAGGAAGAGAAACGATCGGGTGAAGTGCTCGGAGCTTCGACCACGCTCCCAGGTACTGGAGCTTCGACTATCTGGACATATGTGATATCGCTATTTGTTGGATTTGGACTCATTAGTATACTTATGGGACTATCAATCAAGCTTGGGATACTTAAAAAAGCTGCACTATTTACTTGTGCATTTATACTCGCATCTATATTAGTTTGGACTCCAGACGTCGTACATGCCGAAAGTGTGAATAATCTCACCATCCGCATATCTGAGCCAAAAACCCCGATCAATCAACTATTCAACCTCGTGTTTGTGAGTCTTGACCTGGCCGATCGACCAATGACCGTCAGGTGTTTCAAAAAAGGACCAGGAGATGCTGGATACAGCCAGTTTGGCTCTGATATCGCACTCAGTAGTGGTGGCAACTCAAGTCAATGCGATGTGACCAGCTCATTGATCTCGCAAAATGGTACGTATAACTTTTACACCACTGTGACTGCAGGTGCTGATAGTGCCACCAGCCAGATAGTAGCTGTAGACTACAACACGAGCGGCCCAGGTACCCCAACGAACTATTCGAAAGATCGCATATCATCATGTCAATATAAAATCTCATTCAAGACATCCGATGATGCAGGTAAGACGGTCAAAGTCGAAGTATATCGGAGCGAGAGTACGAGCTTTGGGATCGATCCGAGCAATAGAGTAGGTACAGTTGGCATCGGCTCAAACACCGATGGTAATATGACTGACACAGTTCCCGACTGCAATAAAACATATTATTACGTTGTCCGCGCATATGACACATTTGGCAATGGATCAGGTACTATAGGTGATAGTGTAGTGACAGTGATTACGACTGAGTCCACCACCTCATCTACCACATCAGGAACAACGGGAAATACAGGGAGCGGTGCTATCCCCGTTTTTGATAGTGGTATACCAGACCAAGGGAGCATCCTCGGTGAGGAGACTGAGGTCTCACCGGGAAATGAGGCGACAGGATCGGGATCATTGACCCCTACTGACACTATCGTATTGGTCAGTCCCACCCCAGGAGAAGTCCTTGGTGCGCTGACAAATAGCAGTATGCGACCTTGGTATATCGCTGCCATCGCATTAGCAATCGCCGTCATCACCTATGTCATCTATAGAAAAAGAAAGCAAGACAAAAACTCTTCATAACACACGACTCGAACGTATTACCATCTCCATAGGCATGCTGGTTTTGTCTGTCGGTCTCATCCTCCTCGCCCTCACCTTTATGCCTGTTGTACGACAAGAGGTGATGTATCGCGTGGATGCGCAAGTCGGATCGATACCCAAAGAAATCGAACCCATGGACAAAAGCTTTGGTATCGTGATTCCCAAGATCAAAGCCAACGCCAAAGTGGTTGCAAATGTTGACCCGTTGCAAGAGGATACCTACCAGCGTGCTCTCACTAAAGGAGTCGCTCATGCACTCGGGACGGTCCTTCCCGGTGAGATAGGAAATACATTTATATTTGCTCACTCGGCTGGGAATTGGTATGAAGCCAACCAGTACAACGCTGTTTTTTATCTCCTGTACAAACTCGTCAAGGGCGATGTCATCAATGTGTACTACAAAGATAGACTCTACGTATACAAAGTAAGAGAGCTCAAGTATGTCGAGCCCACAGAAGTGAGCTATCTTGCAGCAAAGACTGATGGCTGGAAGACGCTCACCCTCATGACCTGCTGGCCTCCAGGCACCACGCTCAAGCGACTCATTGTCGTGGCTGATATCGTGGAGTAAAGTCACGAATCACAACTTCTTGGAAGATAGTGAGTTGTACACAAGTGTTAACCAGACGATGGTTCCGGCATGACCTACCCGCTATCTGGTAAAATGATACGTATCAAACTACCACATGGAAGAACTCGTATCACTCCACATATCACAAGGGCTGACCACAGCTGAAGTCGAGCAATCACGACTATCACACGGATCAAATCTACTTTCTCGACAGCGTGAACCATCTGCCCTGCTGCGATTTGCGCGACAGTTCACTTCTCCACTCGTATGGATATTGCTGATCGTCGTAGGTGTATCGATCATCACTCGAGAGTATTCGGACGCCGCAGTCATTTTTCTTGTATTACTGGTGAATGCGTGTGTCGGATTTTTAGAAGAGGGACGAGCTAAAAAAATCATCTCATCGCTCCAAAAACTGACCGCGACAAAAACGGTAGTGAAGCGAAACGGCATGGATGTGACTATTTTGACCGATGAGGTAGTAGTAGGAGATGTCGTAGAGTTGTATGACGGCGATGTTGTACCGGCAGATGGGGTCATGACACATGCAACTCGACTGCAAGTGACCGAAGCATCGATCACCGGTGAATCATACCCAGTCGAAAAACACGCGTTTCGCTTTCATGAGGATAGTGTTTCTTTGAGAAACGCACTCAATCATATCAACCAAGAAAGGCCAGATGGCAAACATCTCATATTCAGATCTTGTACGGTATCATCTGGCAAAGGTACGATGCTCGTGACGGCCATAGGAGATCAAACGATGATCGGAAAGATCAAGACTGATGTGAGCAAGGTGATCGGTAAGCCAAAAATCTTGGAAGAAAAAATACATGCTTTGACACTCACCATACTCTTGATGACGGTGATTGTATGCACTACGACTATCAGCCTCGGAGTGATTCGAGGTCACGATGTATGGCATATTCTCGAAACATCTATTTCGCTTGGTGTATCTGTCATCCCATCTGGGCTCCCGATCGTAGTGACCATAGCTCTCGCTATCGGTGCGTATCGAGTAGGCCAAGGCAAGGCTCTACTGCGCAACCTGCCCTCTGCAGCGAGTTTGGCTGGTATTTCGGTCATTTGCACTGATAAAACTGGCACGTTGACTGAGGGCAAGCTCACGATTCGCCGAATAGTACCGTTTAATAAAAACGAAGTCCAAGAAACAGATGATACCTATGATGATCGTGTGCTGGTTGCTGCAGCGAAAACATGTGAGGTGCGCCGTCTCGACGATGGGAGAATCATTGGGGATGCGCTCGATATCGAAATCCAAAATGAAGTCCAGCGAAAATCACTTATAACAACGGGGACTCTCTTTGAGTCAATCGATGAGATTCCCTTTGACTCTCGATACAAGTTCAGCGCCAAGCTATATAGTGAGGATGGTGTGCAGATAGTGTATGTGAAAGGTGCGCCCGAAGTACTACTGAGTATGAGCGTGACTGATCACAATGATTCGATAAAGAAATATATACATGAGGCTGCTCAAGCAGGAATACGCACCATAGCGATAGCCAAACACTATCTCCAAGCCAACACCACCTTCTCACACGATTCGATCATCAATCTCGAAATGGTTGGATTCATAGAGTTTGAGGATCCTGTCCGCCCAAATATCCACGAAGCGATTGAGCGATGCGAGCGTTTGGGCATCACTCCACTCATGATCACAGGTGACCACATCGAGACTGCGCGTTTCGTGGCGACCCAGACTGGCATCATCACCAACAAAGATGAAGGAGTATTTGAAGCAGAAGTATTTTTCAAGATGTCTCAGGTAGAGATGGAGCGTCACTTGGATAAATTACGCGTGATCGCCCGAGCGACACCTCAGGACAAGCTGAAAATCATCGAGCTTTTTCATGCGGTGGGGAAGAAGGTTGCTATGACAGGTGATGGAGTCAACGATACGCCAGCACTCGCTGCATCCGACATCGGCATAGCGATGGGACGCACTGGCACAGAGGTTGCCAAAGAAGCGGCAGACATGATCCTGACTGACGACGATTTTACGCACATCGTATCTGCGATCGTCGAAGCGAGAGTGGTCATCGAAAACATCCGTAAAGTCCTCATATTTCTTTTTGCCACATCGATTGCCGAGGTCATCTTGATCATCGGCACACTGTCACTCGGTCTTCCACTGCCGCTCCAAGCGGCCCAGATATTGTGGCTCAACCTCGTGACTGACGGATTCCTCAACGCAGCCATGGCTACAGAGAAAAAGGAGGATATCGTTGAGCGGAGACATGCTCAGGCGTACAAGGGTGAGCTGCTCTTTCCCTTTCATATCGTCCGATCGTTTATGATTGGCACAGTGATGGCTCTTGGCACTCTCGCTACCTACGCATATATTTTACGATATCAGCAAAATACTATCCTTGAAGCTCGTACTCTTATCCTGGTCTTACTTGTGCTTTTTCAGTGGCTGTGTGTGTTTGGGATTCGCACGTATCGATCAGTACTCAAGAGTAAACCATTTAGCAATAGTGCCATCATCATTGCACTCGGGATACAAGTGATTCTTCAGGTGCTTGCTATATATACTCCTTTTGGCAACATAGCACTACAGACTGGGCCCATCGCAGTCACGAGTTGGTTTATCCTCTTTTTAGTTGCCTCAACTGTCGTCATCGCAGATGAGATCTACAAGAAGGTCGCACATGAAATGCGGGTGATATAGCACCATGGGTGCTATGAAATAGCTCGACTCTCATTTTACAGAGCTCATCGAGCTACATGCGGAAACGAAGGGATTTGAACCCTTGGTCGGATTGCTCCGACGCACGCTTTCCAAGCGTGTCCGTTCGACCACTCCGGCACGTTTCCTAAATTTCTACACATTCCTACCGTTAAACAACCTGGTAGACCACCCCACCAACAGCTTCGCAGTTGGGCGGGCAAGTCCGGCACGTTTCCGATTCATATTATAGCTCAGATAAGGAGAAAAGCGGCATCCCTAGAAGGAAACTAAGACCGTAACCACGCTGTTCTTACGGCACGATCGACATCGGCTGGGCGGCTTGTATAGGTTTTGATTGAGTACTTTTCTTGACCATGAAGTAGTACAGGATGGCGCCAAATCCTTGTCCAACCAGAAGCACGATGATCCAGACGAGTTTATCCTTGAAATCACGTTTAGCACAATCGATGAGCATCCAGATCCAAAAGCCTCCTATTGCGACGGACACTACTCCCACAGCTACCCAAATACTGATGAACATACCTCCAAACCTATCCCAAAACTCACCGCAATCCACCTGCTTTCCATTGACCGTGCAGTTACCACTACTTTTGAGTGCTTCATCGACTGAGTATTGCTTATTGCTCTCAGAAAATACCTGAGCTGCTGTATTGGTTGTGTCACGAAAATCCTGCATATCGATAGCTCGCGCAGGAACACTAGTGAAAGCGACCAGGATTAGTGCAAGAAGGAAGTATTTCGCCATCTGATAGTATTTCATAAAAATATACATGAAATAATAAGCATCTTCATCCATCATACCATATACGGATGTAGTCAAAAATTTCATGAGAGGACAGCAAGTCAGCTTTTGATGATCTGCTTATAAAAGAGAATATACTTCTCACCCAGACACTCAGAAAACTCAAGTTTCTTGAAAAAATCTGGAGAAGAGGTCACCACGAAAACTTGTTGGTTCGATTTTGCAAGTTTTTGAAGCTCTCGGATGAGCTCTTCTGCATATCCACGATTACGATACTCTGGATGCACGATCACCGATCGAATTTCAGCGATTCGATCAGAAAAATAGTCGAAACATCCGCACGCAATGACCTTGCCACCATCTTTAATCACTTTCCACTCATGGATATCTTTTTCAACTTCCTCATGCGTACGTGGTACCAGATGCTTACTATCACCATTGATGAGCTGCACGATGTCATCAACATCTTCGCTGGTAGCGGTAACGATTTGTAAATTTGGAGTTCTTTTCATAAGAAAATAAAATTGAACCAAAAGTATACGCCTTTCGTATGAGTTGTGATATGTATATTTTTTGGTATATTGTGAGCTTATGCCAGATGCCAAAAAAATCATCAACCTCGAAAACCTGATCAAAGGATATTTAACTGATATTGCCAACCTTCGCGACAAACTTCGCGCTCAGCGAGAGATGATGAAGTCTACCATCGAAGGAGATCGCGATTTCAGCGAGGCAGCTGCAAAAACAGCCGAAGTCAAAAAGAAAGAGACCGAAATCAAGCAAAAGCTGGTGAAAAATGATGCGATAGTCGCGACCAAAATGAAAGTTGAGCAGCTGACCACAGAGATGAAAAATGTCCAACAATCGCTCTCTGATTATCTGAATGAGTATGCGAACATCACCCAATCGACCGAGTTCATCGGACCTGAAGGAGAACTCCATCAGATCGTCCGCACTGCAAAGCTCGTGAAAAAAAGAGCGTGATGATTTATCTCGATAGCCCCCTCATGCGTATAGCCATCTTATTTTCCGTAGTCATCGGTGTGCTCGTTCTCGTTGGTTTGAGATTCCAGCCAAACGGTGGCGCAGATAGGGCCACATCTTTTTCACTTGTGCCATATCCATCAGCATCTCCGACACCCTACCCTTTGGCTATCACTGCTCTGCGCAGCCGTACATATGATTCACCCGCACCCATTATCGTCGAAAATATTGTATCAAATAGTTCATATGTCAAGGATCTAGTCTCGTATACATCTGATGGACTGAAGATCTATGCAGTGATGACCACGCCCGTAGGTGAGGCTCCGACAGGTGGATGGCCGGTAGTCATCCTGAATCATGGATACATACCACCGAAGGAATACGACAATACTACGAAATATGTCGCATATATCGATACCCTGACTCGAGCAGGATATGTAGTATTTATGTCTGACTATCGAGGACATGGGCAATCAGAAGGTACGGCAAGTGGTGGATATTATGATCCTGGCTACACGATCGATGTGCTGAATGGGATCAAAAGCGTTCAAAAATATTCGAAAGTGAATCCAAATAGGTTGTACCTATGGGGACACTCGATGGGTGGCAATGTCAGTATGCGCGTCCGGGCAATCGAGCCACAGATCAAGGCCACGGTGATCTGGGCCGGGGTAGCGGGATCCTACCCCATGATTTTCAAAGAATTTTTTGGTCGTCCACGCAATACTGAGGGGACTCCTGAGCAGCGAGTGCGCTGGTCATCGAGCCGGATGCGGATGATCGAGCAATATGGCACACCTTCAGCCTCTATCCCCTACTGGCGGGATATCGATCCGATGACGACAGTAGCGACGATCAGGTCACCCATCCAAATCCATCATGGCGAGGCTGACGAGACTGTGCCATTGCGGGTAGGTCAACTCTTTAGTGATGAACTGCAGACTGCAGGTGTACCACACGAGCTCTATACCTATCCGGGCGAAAATCATAATATCAACGGACCCTCATTTGGCGTTGCGATGCAAAGAGCCATAGATCTGTACGACAACAACTAGTGATTTACTATAAGATAAAAAGTGGTATAATCCAGAGATTATGAGCTTCGAAAGCGATGCGCGTCGGTACTTGAATCCTATACATAATGAAAGGCCTTCGCGTGTGCTTCCACCAGGATTGCAAACATATATCACAAATCGCTCTGACGTACTTCATATCGCTGATCCGCACCGTGCGGAAGAATCGGGTATGAAGTTCAGATATGATGATTATGCAAGAGAGATGGCTATGCTTATGCCCACCGATGGTGTAGGCCAACCATCAGAGATCAAAACTAAGCAACTAAATGTGTTCAATGCGAGTCTGTATTTTCTCCCTCCCGAAAAAACCATGAATGTATACATTCAGAGACTAAAAGATATTGATCGACATTTCCCAGGCATATATAACTTTTGTTTTGGTTCAACCCCTAAACAATTTACAGATGCAGAAGAAGCAGTATATACCTTGAGCCAAAAAAAGGAGAGAGGTTATGATGAAAGCCCAATCAAGTTTGCAGCCGACTGGCGACGCAAGCTGATGTCCGTTCGTGCTGCGTTTGATATGTGCGTGATGTATTTTCCTGATGATCGATTGTCTGAACTAGTGAGCCTAGTCGCTCCGCCTGAGATGCCACCAATAGGGAGGTATGACTGGGTGCATAGATATTCTGCAGAGCGACTGATGGAAGAGGAAGTTGAGACCATAGCAGACCATATGTCTCAACTAGTACCTGACGTATTTATGAGGATACAAAAGCCCAAACTCGATCGGTTTATTGAGGAGTCAATTCAAAATGACTACCCGACACCTTGGTTGTCCGAAATGCCAGTACTAGACCCTATCATGAGACAGATGTACAGGGTTGGGACTGGGATGACTACCCATTCTATCAATCAAGTTAGAAATTATTTATCACAAGTTAGTTCTAGCCGTTTGCATAAACTACTCACGCCCCAGGATCCATATGATTTTGTGCCACATGAATATATTGAAGACTATCCGGATGCGGAATTTGATATAAATCTGCGGGCCATCACCGATATGATTAGAAAGAAGTGTCCGGGTATGGATGAATCATATCGCCAACTGGTAAACCATATAGCCCGGCACTACAGCCCAGAGACTAGGTCAGGCTTTCAGGTGTACCCTGAAAGCGATATGTATCCGAGAGTACAGAGATCATCATGCTATTTAGAGCTTGCAATCGCCCAGGGTATGGCTCATGGCATCAAAGCATACGAAGAAAATTATCCGAATTTGATGGAAGAAATAGCAAAAAAAGAGTGAATATGAGTTTATTCCTCCACATCCATTACATGCAAAGAGCTTGATATAATAGTCCCCAGTAGCCGAAGTGGCGAAATTGGCAGACGCGCACGCTTTAGGGGCGTGTTCAGCAATGAGTGTGGGTTCAAGTCCCACCTTCGGCACATTATTAGTTCACCTTATCTTGTATGAACTTTTCTGAATATCAAAAACTTGCTCTGCGGACCAATATGACAAAGCCTGATCTCCTCAAAGAGCTCATGCAAAATGTGCTCGGCCTTGCTGATGAGTCAGGAGAGGTGCTCGCAATATTTAAAAAGTGGATCCGCGATCATGATGCAGATCCAGCCAAGCTCGAAAAAGATAAACTCAAAAAAGAACTCGGCGATATCCTCTGGTATATCGCGGTCGTGAGTCACGATCTTGGCCTCAACATGGATGATATTGCCACGGCAAATATTGAAAAGCTTGCGAGTCGCATGGAGCGCAATAAACTCACTGGATCAGGGGATGATAGGTGAGACTTCATCCGAGATATACCACACCATTTTTCTCTGAGACGGGGCAGGTGCCAAATTTGCCACAAACATCTTGATAGATTTGAAGTACCTGTTTCCCACCTTCAACACCGAACCCAAGGCTGGTTTGGACTCCATCTGGTAGGTGTACGCCGTCAGCAAGTGCTCGAGTTGCGGCATAGAGGCCTCCAGCTGTCTGTCTTAATACCGCTCCTTTTTCTGTTTCAGTGTTTGCCATCATGTGGTAAATACATTGATCTAGACTCTCCCCACGCCTTCCTACGCCGATCAATCGACCACCAACAAAAGTTGAGCCGAGAGTTTCAAGTTGTGCATTTTTGACTGGATCAGGTAACGTATCTGCAAGACGATCAAGTGGACTCATCCCGCTTGTGTCTGGAGCCTCTGAGCACCTACCTGCACTCCATTGTTCTTTGAGCCAACTGATTGCCCTACTACCCAAGCCATACGAAAATGTTGCGGTCTGAATATCATTGAGAGGATGGCCAGCAAATAATTTGTTCGCAAGCCATTTTGCGAACGCGACCATCTCTTCGCGTTCGACATTGATAGCTTCTAGAAGACCAATAGGATTTGGGTACCTCACCTCTTGTTTATGACTAAAAGGTACAGTCGTAACCAGCTTTCCATCTTCGATTCTGTAAGGTTGGGCAGTGCACTCTTGTAGTGCGGTACGACGGTTGAAACTAGGAACAAAGGGATCATTAATACCCTCAAAACTAATATTTGACGCATCATAAATATGAGCCTCTCTCACTGTGGAGTATCGATCAGCTGCCAAGTATGCCATCATCAGCTCGATGATCCCCGGGTCAATACCCATACCGGTAAGAGCAGTTTTTTGTATCTCTTTCCATGCTGCATCTTGTGCAAAAAGCGTATCGCCAAGCACAACTTCTGGCAAAGCAGGCGGATCTCGGGGACGAGCGCTTGGAGTCATGGCCATATCAATAGTCGAGACACCTGCTTCGAGACATGCAGTGTGTATATTGGGCGCAAGTCCTGGTGCACAGCCGTTCCAGACAAGGTGAGGTGGATAAGCTTTCAAAAGTTGTGCAAGTTCTGCAGGTTTTCTACAGTCGAGCTGCACTGCATTTGTACCGTAACCTGCATCCACAACCCTTCTGGCAGCATCAAAGTTATAGTCTGCCACAATAACCCTACTAAAGACGGGATTTGCATGGTGATCCCCGAGTGCTTTGAACATCACTCCACCAGCTCCGATAGCGATCAGAGTATTATCTCGTTCCATCTATGGAATGTATCAGACCAATAACGTTGAATATATATTATCCGAATATATCAAAGTGTCTATAAACGGATATGAATACCATAGATAACACAAAGTTAACATTTAAAAAAATTGAAGATTGCATGTTATTTTTCTAAATCAAGTATTTTGTCTATTTTTATTTGTGCAACGAATTCGTGTACGTGCGACACGAGAATCATTGCCCCTTTGTAGGCATCAAGCGCTGCAGCGATCCGAGGCAGATGGCGAAAGTTGATATGATTCGTCGGCTCATCGAGGATGAGAAGTCCTGGCTTTTGCAGGACCAAGCGCGCAAATGCGACGAGTCCCTTTTGCCCCTCAGATAGATGACCGATCTTGGTCTTGATGAGATGTGACGAAATGAGAAATCCTGCTGCGACGGCTCGATAGTGTTCTTCATTGAGTGGTTCACCCGATGCGGTGATTGCGTTCACGAGCGACTCATTGACCGTCTCTTCAAAGTTCAGCATCGAAAAATCCTGTCGATAGTACCCTACACGAATACCTGCCTGCATGGTCGCACCAGGTGCTGTACCGTGAGCTATAGACTCGATGAGCGTACTCTTTCCCATACCATTTGGCCCCACGATTTGGAGATGTTCACCACGTGAAAGAAAGATATTGGCTTTTTTCTCAATAGGTTGGTGGTTGTGAATGACCGTGTATGAGTTGATCTTGAGGACATCACTCTCTATCCCCTCTTGGGCAGGAATCGTAAAGGGACGGATCGTTTTATCCTCTTTTCTCACATCAACTTTTTCACTTTCAAGTTGTTCGACTTTCTCATACATTTTCTTCGCGACATTACGCATCTTGCCACCTTTTTGGGCGAAGAAGTTTGCATTATCTTTCTTTTCTTGGATCTCGCGGGCCATGAGGGCATTTTGTCTATTTTGTTTTTCGATCCGGGCAGCTATCTCAGCTACAACGTCATTGTAGTCTCCTGCATATTGTTCGACTTTTTTCGTGTGACTATCGAGATACAGCACGCCTTGGGTGAAAGCGTTGAGAAACTCTGCATCATGGGAGATGACCACGCAACTTTTCTGATAGTTCATGAGGAAGTCAGTCAGATGGTAGATACCTGTGTGATCTAGATTGTTTGTCGGCTCATCCAGGAGGAGCACATCTGGCTCCTGGATGAGTGCTGCAGCGAGGAGCAAGCGAGCCTGTTGACCACCGGAAAAAGACGAGATGATTTTGTCGGCGGGAGCTTTGAGGTGAACTACATCGAGGACTGCACTCATCTTACGGCGGACTTCGTGGATCTCGCCTATGTAGTACTTTTGAAAATATTGTTCAACGGTAAGCGTTTTATCAGTAGTAGGCATGACTTGAAAAGCTGTAGCAATCGTTATGCCCTTTTCAATCGATATCTGTCCTGACTCAGTCTTCATTTCTCCGGTGATGAGCTTGAAAAGCGTACTCTTTCCCGCACCATTTTGACCCATGAGGGCGACCTTCATCCCCCGACGGATCGAGAAACTCACCCCATCGAGGATGTGGTGATCATGTCCGAAGACAAATGAAACATTGGAAAATCTGATGATGGTCTCCATAGGTGAGCAAGAGGTGATTATATCAGGCGGTAGCACTAGGACAGAAACAAGCGTGACGTGAATTGCAGTAGGCTAAAGTTCAGAGAGGCTCGTGAGATCTGTGTGACTGAGGATAGCTTTTGCCCACAGAGTCATCTCAAAGATGTTCGGTATCTTCGGTTCAAATGATTTGAGTTTAGTCAGCGGAATCCACTTGTACTCGCTGTACTCGTCATTGATTTGAATTTTTCCACTGCGATAGATCGCAGGATAGTGTGGCAGGATCATATGAGAACCGTCATGCTTCACAAAATATGTATTGTTTGTGCAGGTAAGTAAGATCCTCATCTTGCACGCGCTGCCCACCTCCTCATCACGTTCACGACGGAGACCGGCGAGGATCGACCCGTCAGTCACCTCCATCTTGCCACCGATGAATGAATATATTCCATCAAAGTCATTCTCCCCTTTTCGCTTTGCCAAAAGGACTGAGTCCATAGTCTTGCTTAGAAGTATGATTTTTTGGCAGTATTGGAATAGGTATTGATTTGGGCTCATATTAACTTGAGAACACTCCTGCCAAAAGAAAACACACAAATGAGGTAATAATACATAGAAGTCCGAACAACTTGCCTAAGGTTGTCCTTGCGGGAGGAAGCATCTTTTGGAACTCAACATGCCCACCCCCTGCACTGCGAGTGATGAAATCAAAGATAAACATCATCCACCCAAGGCCAAAAATACAAATTAGCCCAACAATGAACAGTACAAATGCGATAACAAGTAGGATGACTGAGATCATACACTTTGTATAGGTTGATGCTCAACAATAAGTATTATTATACATATTCCTATATCAGAATAGCCAATACGCTACACACATACATAGTGTCATGAGCGCAAAGCTACTACCTACATATATACCCAGTTTTCGATCACCAGTCAAAGAGGTGTAGACTGTCTTGGCGAAGAAGTTCATGGTATTCGCGGTGACCAGCGACAAGGTAGCGAGACCATAGCTGATGGTATCTCCCGCAAGTTGAGCAGAGTTGATGGTAACCGCATCCATACCACTCACTCCGGCTATCGTGCTACCGATGACAAACCCAGCATCACCAAGCAAGATGAAGGCAACTTTCGTCACTATCTTTACCACAGAAAATATGAGCGCAAACTTGATCGCTGGCCACAAGCTAAAGATGTCCTGCATCTCACCGACCGCATCAGTTTGGGTAGTGTGTGTGGTCGACCGAGAGCGGATGATGAAATATGCCGATAGGAGGCTACCTGACAACAGCAGTGCACCTATGGCAGAAACAACTTCCTGAAAGAAAACTATATTTGTGACCACGATGAGACCCAGCATCGGGACAAAACTTGCAACATTTGCGAGTAGAATCCCAGCGACTGTCTGATCAAGGTTTCCCTTTTTGCGATATGCAGCCGCAATAGCTATGGTGGTTGAGGTAGATGAAATAAATCCACCTACCAGGCTCGCGACGATCCATCCCTTTTGTCGACCAAACCACTGTTGAAGTAAAAATGCGACGATCTCGATACCTGTGATGAGCACTACTACACGCCACACAGTGTACGGATTGATGATCTCCAGACTCAGCCATTTGCTGATATCTATCTGAAATGCAGAAAAAAAGTATTGCACATACGGTATATGGCGAAGAGACAGGGAGGTATTTGGTAGATAGGGCAAGATGACTAGTGCGATCATACCAAAGAGGATGAGCTGTTGTATGTGGTGCCACCTGATGCTATCTACGAGAGAGTGTACTTTGCTTTTGGTCGACATGATGAGGAGTACACATGCGACAAGAGAGACGATGATCTGTGGCGATACTATCCCACTGGTGAGGAGCGAGCTCATGCCGAAGCACCAGATCATGTTCAACTCACTCGTCGGTCCATAGTCACCCGTTTGTCGAGAGTCATAGAAGTAGTACGCGACGAGCACGGATATGAAAGCTATCCCGATCAGTGCAGAAATCACCGGATATGCCGATATACTCAGTCCGGTCACTATACCCAGAATACCTATGAGACTATGTGTCCTGACACCGATCACCCCATGATGATACTTTTGTTTACGGTCTGTTTGCTCGACATAGCTCTGTCGCTCTAGCCCTATCGCCGCACTGAGAATAAGAGCGAGTATGATACGCACTTCAAGGCCATCCATAGGCACATATTATATCAAAATTAGAGCGGTATACCATCATATTTCTTAACCTATAAAGGAGGTCAAATAGCCACCTCCAGTACAGATCACACATACTATATACTCACACCTTCGTCTATCTGCTTGACATACATATTAGCATATGATAATATGAGTATATGTCTAGCCCACTCTGCACGATACTCGGCAATCAGGTACGCATCGAGCTCATACACTGTCTCTCCAAAGGGGAGCGCAGCGTGAGCCAACTCATCTCACATTGTGGTATGTCGCAATCGTCTGTATCTCAGCATCTCCAAAAGCTACGACTCGCAGGTATGGTCACTGTACGCAAAGTAGGAAAAGAAAAACATTACTCAGTGACTGATCCTAGAATCATAGCTATCGTAAAGCTCGCACATACATATACAAAGTCGAAATCTTAAATTATTTATTATTTCATATTTATGAATCACCAGAAACATACCGTCAAGGTCTTCTCTACTCCTACCTGTCCCTATTGTCATATGGCAAAGGACTATCTCAAGTCAAAAAGTGTCGAGTTTGAGGACATTGACGTCTCCCAAGACCGCGCCCAGGCCATGCAAATGGTACAGAAATCTGGTCAGATGGGCGTCCCCCAACTCTGGATCGATGGTCAGGTGGTCGTCGGCTTTGATACGTCACGGATCAATCAGTTGCTTGGATAAGAGATAGTTTTTGCTTAAAGTGCTGTAGAAAATGTGAGTTCGGAAATGCGTATACTCATGAATGATGTTTTATGTGAAAAAGCACCATCATTTCTTCTAGTATATGTCATTAGCAGTAAGATAGTGTAACTCGAAATGCAAGTCATTGTTGGTGGTATACTGCACGCAGTAGAAATACCTCAATATGAGCACTTCGCAAAAGATTCTCGCAACGATTGCACTATCCTGTTTTGGTCTTGGCGGTATCATGGTCGCCATCTACTTCCTCTGGGGAAAGAAAAAGTGACTCGCGTGAGCGAGTCATCCCGTGCAAACGCGCGAGCTGGACACGGGATCTTGAAGTGACAGTGCTTGTCCCTGCCCGCAATGCTACGCATAAGCGTTGCAGGCGCGGCGCCGATTGAGGTGGGAGTCATCCTCTACAGATAACTATCCACCCAGACTCGGTGACAGGTGTACCCGTCAGGAAACTTTTGAAGATAGTCCTGATGATACTCCTCCGCCTTGGTAAATGTGACGAGTGGCTCCAGTGTCGTGACGACTGGATCTTTCCATCGCTTGGAGCGATTGACGATATCGATGAAATCATGCGCCTCTTGCCTCTCCTGCTCATTCGCATAGAATATCACTGACCGATATGATGATCCTCTGTCATTGCCTTGTTGGTTGAGCGTTGTCGGATCATGTATTTGAAAAAAGAAATCAAGTATTTTTTTCAGTGAAGTTTTTGACGTGTCATATACGATCTCTACCACCTCTGCATGTCCCTCGTGGTTGTCATAAGTAGGATGTGCCACCCTGCCACCAGAATATCCGGCAGTCGTCGATACTACGCCAGGTTGTGAGCGGATGAGCTCCTGGAGTCCCCAAAAACAACCTCCGCCAAGTACTATTTTTGAAAACATATGAATAGGAAAGTTATCAAATTATCAAGTTATCGAGTTATAACGCTATCAGGTGCCAGCTCATTATACGCTTTCACAAATATCCATATTACAGTAATTATCTTTTGCATTTCAGAAATGCACCAGTTATGATGACCATCTGAATATGTGGTTGAAGCCTATTCAGAAACCTACACGAGATCTAACACCCGCGCTATCATAGGCGCGGTTTTTTTATACATTTTTTTATTTTCTCTATGGTTAAAAAAACTACACTCAAGATCGAGGGCAAAAAGGTCACCCTCGATTTCCTCAACCACGTCCATCACCTCGTCGCAATCAACGAGGCACTCGTATATGGCGCGGCTGATCACTATAGACATGAGCGTGGTTTGGTGTATGTCGATGTACCTGCAATCGTCGGAATCACCGGAGCGTGTGAAAATGTCGACACACTTTTTAAAGTAGCCAATCGTCTCGACCTCCCCCTATTTTTCAGCCAAACAGGTCAACTCGCACTCGAGCAAGCACTTCAGACGATCCATGGGGCATGGACGGTCATCCACTCGGGACGCGATGAGACTGAGGAAGATGCACGACACCTCCGTCAGTTCCGACTGACCGAGGAAGAGGCCGACTGCACACTCGCGGGGATGACACGCAAGACATACGACGAGGATGTGATGTATGAGTTTCTCCTCTCCAATATCCAAGGTACGGTGCAGGCGATGCTTTCCTCCATCCTCAAACATCAGGGAGAGGTCCTCCGCACAGTATACAAGCGTGATACCTCAAAACTCGCATATGCTGCAAAACATCCATTTGCCCGAATCCTATATGAAGATGCTGTCAAACTACTCAATAAAAATGGATTTCCAAAACTCAGATTTGGCGATGATCTCGGGTCAGCGCAAGAAGCTAAGGTAGTCCAACTAGTCAATAAGCCTGGCCAAGAACTACCGGTTTTCATCATGAAATATCCGAAGGAAATCAAGTTCTTTAATATGAAAGTATCGGGCAAAGACGATCGGGTGGTGCTCTCCGCAGATCTCATATTCCCCTATGCGGGCGAGGGCACAGGTGCCTCGGTCCGAGAGCATGATTTTGCCAAACTTAACTCACGACTCCTCACCTCACAGATGTACAAGCTCCACGTCGACCGCGGAGGAAAGTACAAAGACTTTGAGTGGTACCTCGATATCATCCGAAGCAAATCACCCTTTCCCCATGCTGGATATGGCATCGGCAACGACCGAGTACTGCAATATGTGTTGGGCACTGCGAATATCCATCATGGATCACTCTTTGCCCAACTCAACCTCCAAACAGGAGATTGGCATAAGGCAAAGTATGGACAGGCTGGCTTTCTCACGAAGCAAAATAAGCATATTTTACTGACGATCGGCACCACAGAGGACAAAGCTGCACTGCGGGAAGCCATCTCACATCTCTCAAAAGGAGACAGATATGTCCTCTATGCTACGCAACATACTCATGATTATTTGAAAAAACATGGAGTCATGACATCACTCATATATAAAGTTTCTGAAAAGGGGAAACCGAATATCGCCGATATGATCGCGAGTCGATCACTCGATCTCATCATCAATATACCGTCACGCAAGTCCGACGACGATCAGACAGTCACGACAGATGGCAAAAAAATCAGGACTGAGGCTATAGCCCGCGGCATCAATCTGATCACCGATATCGAAGTAGCAAAAATGGTGATGGAGAAGCTTGCGGGTGCGTGAAACATGAAATATGAACCATGAAAGATGAACCATAAAATATAAGCTATGGAATATGCAGTATGTTGTCTGGTCATTCTGAGCGGAGCGAAGAATCCATGATGCTCCTTGTGTTACTAGATCCTTCTGCGCCTGAGGCGCATCAGTATGACAGAGAAGAATATGAAACAAGAACCACAAGGCACGAAACATAAAGCATAGACCATTGTCATTCTGAGCGGAGCGAAGAATCCACTCTCATTTTAGTTCGCTCCAGGTGTGACCTATGCTACTGGTCACAACGACTGGGACGGAGAGTGTGACAGCATTTTGCATCGAAGTGACAACATCTTTGCAAAAATGGTCAAGTTCATTTTTTACTTTTACTGGGAGACCATCAGTGGTTCTTTGGGTTTTTGGAGAGGTATCTATGTGTCCATGTTGATACTCAAAGATAAGCTCATCATGGATCTGCATGATGAGACGAGCGAGTGGATACTTGGGAAGCACATCTCTGGTGACCCGCACCATCGCTGTTTTGGTCATATCTGCTGCAGACCCTTGGATAGGAAAGTTTTTGAGGATACGCTCCTGCTCTGCGGTGAGGAATTTCACGGGCTCCCCTACCCGCTTGCCTGGTACTCCACGATGTCGTCCCATGAGCGTCTCGACACGTCCCTGAATCTTGGCACTTGTTAAAAGATTGTCAAAGTAACGCTTGACTCCGGAGTGTGTCTCAAAATATTTATGCAAAATATGGGCACAATCAGGCACGGATTTCCCAAGCTGGCGGGCGAGACCATACGCAGTCTCGCCATAGACTATACCGAAATTTAATGTTTTACCGATAGCTCGCTCAGTTTTACCTACCTGATTGAGAGGTATCTCAAGCAACTCAGAGGCGGTCGCCGTGTGGACATCAATATTCTTTTCAAATGCCTCTTTCAGTTTTTTGTCATCTGCCAAATGAGCCAAGATGCGGAGCTCTTGTTGTGAATAGTCACATCCGATAAGAATCGCACCAGGAGGCGCAGTGTAATAGCTCCGCACCATCGTACCGTATTCTCCGATGATAGGAGTACTCTGAATATTGGGGTCTTTGCAGGCAAGTCGCCCGGTGGCCGCGGCTGTTTGGATATAGGTTGGGTGGATACGGTCATCTGGACCTATGAATGTGTGTATGGGTTCGACATAGGTGCCCAGGATCTTGTCGACTGCACGAAACTCCAAAATCTCTGCGATTAGAGTATGTTTTTTTGCGAGCGGCTCAAGCACGTCATACCCTGTGGACCATTGGCCAGTTTTCGTTTTTGGCAACGTGATCTTGAGCACGGTCACAAGTGCATCACCAAGCTGTTTGGGTGAGTTGAGATTCACATCGCCGAGCTGCTGGCCTAGTTTTGTCGACAAATCCTCACGTTTCTTTTGCATGGTATCCTGCACAGCTTTCAATCGTGCTTGATCGATATAGATACCGGCCGTGTGCATGTCACCGATGATCTGGCTGACGGGAAGCTCGATATCATGGTAGAGTGTCGCGAGCTCAGGATATTTTTTGAAAAGTTCCTTCTGCTGAGCAATGACTCCATCACGAGATGACTTTTGATATTTTTCTAGAAGCTCACCTTCGCTAAGCGCGATACCTCCCGACAGGAGAAAGTGTGCGAGGATGGGATCCCAAGGGACTAACATACTTTATTATAGTCCAAAGCCAGCATATCAAACGGTGTAAAGATATAAAATAAAAGGAACTGTGAATACTCAACTTAATCGTGCATGATGATTTTTTCTTCATCTAACTCGCTTTGCTCAAACAGAGATTCAGCAAAAATCATCATGCACGATCATTTTCACACTTCGTTATACGTTCTGCATTCTCAATTATCAATTATCGTACTTATTCCATCACTCTTTTGAGGGCGATTTCAAAGGTTGCCTCGCGGAGTGAGACCTTGTGCTTGAGATGATATTTCCACACAGCGTCAAATGCATCGAACATGTATTTCTTCAGTCTGCTGTTCACATCATCCAGTGTCCACTTCTCCTCGTGCATATTTTGATACCACTCGAGATATGAGACAGCGACTCCTCCTGCATTTGCAAGTACATCAGGCACGACGACGGCGCCCTTTTTGGTCAGTATATTTTCAGCCTCACTGGAAACGGGACCATTGGCCATCTCGATGACTGCTTTTGCCTTGACCTTTGGCGCATTGTGGACGGTGATGGCATTTTCTAGAGCTGCGGGTACAAGCACATCGACATCCAGCTCGAGGAGATGCTCGTTGGCGATACGCTTTGTACCGGTTACGCCCTCGAGCTTGCCCGTCGTATGTTTATGTTTCAAAATATGTTCGATAGATTTCAATCCTTCGGCTGCGTATATGCCGCCCTTGCTATCGGATATCGCTACGACTTTGCACCCAAGTTTCTGTGTAAGGAGCGCAAAATAGTAGCCAACATTTCCGATACCCTGGACTGCGACCGTGGTCTCCTCGGGCTTTTTCCCCATTTTTTTGAGTAGATCCTCGAGGACATACACACCTCCCTGACCGGTAGCTTCAGTCCGTCCTGCCGATCCATGGAGATTGAGCGGCTTCCCCGTAAATGTCGCATATTTTTGCATCGGTGTATGGATGAGATCGTGCGAGACTTTGATGAACTCATCGACCATCCATGACATCGTTTGACCACCGGTATTCACGTCTGGTGCGGGCACATCAATCTCTGGACCGATATGAGGAGCAAAAGCCCGTGCCCATGCGCGTGACAGCAGCTCAAGTTCAGTGAGACTGAGTTTTTTTGGATCGACTATGATACCGCCTTTTCCTCCACCCAGGGGCAGATCAGCGATCGCACACTTTATCGTCATGAGGGTAGCAAGAGCTTGCACCTCATGTTCATCTACTTGATGATGATAACGGATGCCTCCTTTGAACGGACCGCGCTTGTTGTTGTGTTGGATGCGATATGCTTTAAATGTTTTCTCATGTCCATCATCCATTTTGATGGTGAGATCAAAGTGATGAGCATGTTTGGGCTTGAGAAAATCTTTGATCTGTTCTGGTGTCCATCCGATCCTACGCGCTGCATTGGATATAGAAGTTTGGGCGGTCGCCAGCATTGAGTTCATAAAAAGGTGTATTAAAAACTGCTAGGACCTCCCACTATACCAGAAAAATAGGTATTTGGTTTTCTACCAATAGTTGAGTAGAAGAAAAGACACGAGGTCCAGATCGTACTCGTAGAATATCTATGAATAGCCTGGTATGGCTGTCAGACCATTGAAACACATATCGTGACTGAGAGGTCAGAAAGTCGTCAGGTGGGCCGTAGGGTAAGACTCACGATACAGGGTCAAGGAATAGAGTTCAAGAACACAGAAATAAGGCGATTATCTTTATCAGTGGCCATATCAGCACCTATCCTCATCATTTCTCTGTTCGCAACAGGACTTGATGAATTTGCAGCAACAATCAAATGCCCATTTCCTTCACTACTCCGAATTTTTTTTATACACTGTGTACCGGTCATGTAGTCATCACCCATATCGCCATCAATAAGTGCAGCCTTAAATAGAGTTATAGAAGGTAATAATCCCTCACAGTTTTGAAAAACAGTCACAACAATGCCTGGATTCATTGCTTCAATGAGTCTGCTCCCGCTAGCTGTATAATCCAGATCATCATCAACAAGGGCCACAGCTTTCGCTTGCTTTTTTTCACTTGCTTCATTTTCTGCGGCATTGACAGCAGCCCCTATACTAGCATCTCTCGCTATCTGTATGAGGTTGGGACTTGCCTTGTCTTTGCCGATCCCCGCTGGTATGGGGGGGGGAGCGTATGGAGGAAGTACGGCACTCGGATTTTTTGGCGCACAGGAACCCAGAGCGAGTGAAACTGCGAGTGTTCCTGCTGCAAAAATAGACCTACCTCTATCAATGTATGACATGCCATAAGCATAACACCATTTAGCCTCCAGGCAATACATCATCGATAGACCTACCTGCGAGGTCAAAGTATACTGACTGCATGTCTCTGGCATAGGTCAAGAGATATACTCTCGATTTGGTATGTGCACCACTACAACCCCAGGCAATGCTAAAAATACTTCACCATAATAGACGTACAGCTGCCCTTGCAAATGTCGTAAGATGTGTGGCATGATATGGGGATGACTATCCACGACGCTATCCTCGGTTACCTCGAAAACTGTGAGCTTGATCGTAATCTCTCGCCCAAAACCGTGCGGATGTACGGTCAATATCTCCAGCTCGTCGAGGCTTGGCTGCTCAAAACATATGGCGCAGCGGGACCAGATATGGATGTGGAAAAATTTGACGACGGTGTCGTCCGCAAGTTTCGTCTTTTTCTCTCCCATGACTATCGCAACCAGGTGCGGGGATCACTCAAACGTGTCACCCAGGTCAAATACCTGATGGCGATCCGTGGCATGCTCAAGTTCCTCGTCAAAAAAGGTTTCAAAGTTCTCGCTCCTGACATGATCGAGTTGGGTAAGCTCGGTGATCGAGCAATCAAGTTCCTCCATGACGACGAACTTCAGCGATTATTAAACTCCGTCGATGCAGGATCGACTAACGGCCTGCGGGATAAGGCGATACTTGAAACATTATTTTCGACAGGGTGCCGGGTGAGCGAGCTGACGGGGATTGATCGGAATCAAGTCAACCTCAATACAGGAGAGTTTAGCGTCCGAGGTAAAGGGAACAAAACGCGCGTCGTCTTTCTTTCTGAAAATGCGAAGCACTGGCTCAATTCATATATGGAGTCGCGCACGGATCCCTATAAGCCCCTTTTTATCCGGACCCGTGGACCCAAGGGCAACAGTGAGCTGACAGATGAAAAGTTTCGCCTCTCTCCCCGCTCCGTCGAGCGGATCGTCGAGTACTATCGAGTGAAAGCCGGCATCGTCACACATATCTCACCACATGTGTTGCGCCACTCATTTGCAACGGATTTACTCTCACATGGTGCTGACTTACGCGCGGTGCAAGAGATGCTTGGCCACGCCAACGTCTCCACGACCCAGATCTATACCCACGTCACCAATGCGCGACTGAAAGAAGTACATGAGAAATATCACAGTGGGAATAA
>CAZJWN010000001.1:107527-111354 GCA_964550105.1 uncultured Gammaproteobacteria bacterium | reverse complement strand
TACTTTCCCCCATCGCCGCTTTGGCGGGAGTATCATCAGCGCTAGTGCGTTTCAATACCCTGTTCGAGATGGGAAGGGTTGGTGCCACACTGCTTATATAACCAGGAGCGCTCATTTTACCATATCAGTCTCCCTCTTGCAATCGTGGTCTATGCTATACTATGGGTAAGCTACATGGGTCAACTCGACTTATCAACACTGACTCCGCAAAACAAGGCTCTCGGGGCATTTTGCGTGTTACCGAAAACGAGGTATGCACACCAGGAAGCAGGAGAAACGATACTCCTGACTCTGCGGGCAAGTCCCTATACCCAAATCAACTGGGTAATCAACGCCCTTCTTGCCTCACTACTGCTGATCATCATCGTAGTATACGTATCGTCATTTGCAAATATCGCTTCCATTGAGCTTATCCTGCTTTTTGGCTTTGTGCTGATATTTTCTTATGCATGGTACAACTTTGTGATTTGGTACTACAACTTGGGCATCGTATCTACGGCTCGGATCGTGGATATCGACTACTATGGAGTATCCAAGCGTGTCACAACCGAAACGAGGATCAACAAGGTCGCTGATGCCACCGCAAAAATCAGTGGTTTTTTTGGACAAATCTTCAATTATGGCGATGTGTATGTCGTCACTGATGGACCCGAACAAAACATCGAGTTTATCAATGTTCCTGATCCTGATATGGTAGTTTCGATCATTAACAGTGCCATGGGCGCCTCAATAGGCCGCAAACCACATGTTTAGTACCTTTGATATCACAGCAACGTGGTGGTTGATCAAGGGCTTTTTGGCGGTATTCTCGTTGCTTTACATCTTATATAGCATCGTGCTGTTGGGTCAGGTCAGATCCCTCGCTCGGACAGTATCGACAGAATACGGCAAGCTCCTGGTCGGTGTCAGCGCAGCTCAACTAGTAATAGCTGTTATTAGTCTCGTGGTTGTGGTACTCTATTCAATATGGCCTTGATCTCGAGGCCATGTCGTACCCATGCGCTGCATAGTATTCAAAACCAAATCGACACCTTCCTCAGCTGTGTATGTGCGGAGTGATACACACAGTCTCCTCGTGGTCACTCATATCAGCTCAGAAGACCAATCAGTCGATCCACTTCTGTGGCAGGAGATGTATGAACGATCGCACTCGGTAGCAAGTATCTCAGATCTTGAGACGATCATGGGTGGGTTTGATCCCGGGACAGACAGTGCAAGTATCGTATTGAGTAATCAAGAGGTTTTTCTGGGGACATGTGGAAGTGGAGCGATTTATCTAAAAAGAGGGGCTGAGATCACCGAAATAGTGTCTGAGGGATTCTGTGCGAGTGGTCGTTGGGAAGAAGGTGATATATACGTGGCCACCACAGATGCGTTCCTTGAGCATATCGGTGGTGACGAGGGGCTCACCTACTATCTCGATCACTATCGCCCTGAGGAGATAGTCGAAATGATGCAAACGTACGATGAGGGTCAGGCATATGGTTTCGGGATCGTGACATTTGAGAAACCCATCCCAGTCGAGTCAGAAACCCTGGGCACAGCGATAAACGAAGTGATTACAACAGAGTCCACAGATGAGGGCATCGATGTCCAAGAGTCGATCTCGAAGTCATCTCTGGATGATCCAAGACATTCACCGGGTCGTCGGCAACTGTTTTCTCAGATACTTGTTCGTATCTCAAATCTTCGTAAAAAATTTGCCCATGTTCGTTTGCGACCGACGAAATATTGGCTTTTCGTCATCATCCCTACACTATTTCTCATATTTTTAAGTGTTCGACAGACCAACCTGCTAGACAACTGGAAACCAAATACTGAAAACGAGTACTCGTCACTCGCCAAGTCGATTGATGACGATCTCAATAGAGCAACGACAGAATCATTCCTCGACGCAGGCCAATCGGACGAGATATTTGAGTCGATAGAACAGCGACTCGCTACTGTCTCCTCACGTATCAAAACACTCCACGCCACAGAACTCACCCAACTGAGTGAAAAGATTCAGCAACAAAAGCGAGAACTTTTGCGTATTCAGCCGGTCAACATCACTGAGTACTTCGACATGATAGTTGAGAATCCCCAAGTGACAGTCACTGATCTTGATCTGGACGGGGACACGTTGTATGTGCTTGATGGCGAAAAGGGTCTCATATATGCCCTGTCCCTCGTCAGTCGATCGTATGATGTACTCACTACCGACAAACTCAACGGAGCGAGGCAAGTGGCCGTGTCGAGTGGGTATGTCTATGCACTCTCCGCAAATGAGGGTATCTATCTGATCGCTAGCTCTCTCTCAACACAGGTGATCCCCCGCGACAGTGAATGGGACAAAATCACCGACATGAAAGTATTTAACAGCAATATCTACATGCTCGATGATGGTGCAAAAGAGATATATAAGTATGTTGCGATAGATACAAAATCCTTCGCCACTCGAGTCTCATATCTGAGTAGCGAAGCAGCTAGTAGTTTTGGCGGCGGCAAAATGATGGCGATAGATGGCGCAGTATATACTGTCTCATCGACCAACATCAAAAAACTAATCTCAGGAAATAAGGGAGACTTCAAAGCAGTATTCCCCAACCAATCACCACAGGTGGATCATCTATCTGCATCTCAGGATACAGAATATGTACTGGCACTGGACAGTAAAAGAGGAGCGATATATGTGCTAGAAAAAACGGGTGCGTTCCATGGTCAGATCATCGATCCGCTCCTCGTCGGGGCCAGTCATGTAGTGGCTACAGCGGATAATATATACGTAGTCAAAGGAAGCAAAGTGTATATGATCACCCAAAAGTAATCATTTGAACTTCTGTCGGGTCAAGCTACGGGGCGCGAGGCGCTGCGGCCGGAGTCGAATCGCACGAGCTCCCATTGATCGTGGGCAAGCATAGGAGCCACTGCCCACTATTTGTCGACTTGACGATCCCCAACATATTACTTGCGATGAGACCCCAGAAGACAAGTACGAGTACTGCTACGATGAGTCCGATGATCGCATGCGCGATTTGATCACGCGCCTCCCTCAACTTCTCCTCAGCACCGTTTGAGGTCACCCAGTTGAATGCACCCGTGAGCATGTAATAGAGTGAAAAGAGTGCGATAGCCACAAAAAACACCCTCAAACCCCATTTGAGTACTTCACCAAAGTTGACGTTTGCGTATTTGGGTGGTGTGACGGTACCCCAGACTGGAGTCACCGCAGCGAGTAGAGTGCTAAACATAGATTTAAAAACAAACCGTATCAACTTGCAACATAGCCAAGACAACACGAGTGAGGGTATAGGCTATCACTACTATGATGAGCCCAGCGCCTGCATTCACGATGATGCTCTTTGCTTTTCCTGCTTCTTCTGCCACACCCTTGCCAGTCACGAACCGAAACGCACCATATAGCACCATAGCGAGTGAGATCAGCCCAGCACCGACACTGAGCAGATTGATCGCAAAACCATACACCTTACAAACACTGGTGAAGTTGCAGGCAGGTCTGAATCCGCGAGCACACAGTTTGTTACATTGTTCATCACACAAATTGAGCGTAGCAAACTGACCGTCATCGCTACTTGCACACGCCACACCTTTTGCAACCGAAGAGTCTCTCAGGCACTTAAAACCTAACGCAGTTGCTGGATGTAAAGAAGATATGGTAAATATCAGCAAAGGCAACAGCAAAATCGCCACGACCCAACGAGAAAGAAACATGACAAGAGTGTAGCTATATTTGTGCTCTTGTGCAAGTAGTGCGGGAAATGTACAATTATTAAAGTCATCAAGTCATCAAGTCATCAAGTCATCAAGTCATCAAGTCATCAAGTCAT
>CAZJWN010000001.1:105001-107427 GCA_964550105.1 uncultured Gammaproteobacteria bacterium | reverse complement strand
CAAGTCATCAAGTCATCAAGTCATCAAGTCATCAAGTCATCAAGTCATCAAGTCATCAAGTCAATTACATATGTTTAAACCAGACTATCAAATCTCACACAAGATACTTTCGCATATCTCCCGTATTGAGGCTGCCGCAGAAGTGATCAAGCACGCACCAGTTGTACCGCTGTGGGAAAAGGAGTTTCGTCAGGATGCGATTGTCCGTCAGGTCTTTCATGGTACCCACCTCGAAGGTAATCAGCTCAAGATCGAAGATGCAAAAGACGTACTCATGGGCAAAGACGTCATAGCTCGACCTCGCGATGTGCAGGAAGTCATCAACTATCGCAAAGTGATATCGATCATCGATGAAGAACAAGAGAGAGGAGTCATCAAAATCAGCGAGCCACTCATATTGAAATTGCATCGGACGATCATCGACAAGATTCTCCCTGCAGAGCACCAGGGCACCTATCGCACCAAAACAGTGACGATTCGAGATTCATCCACTGGTGAGGTGAGTTTCAAGCCTCCTGAGGCCATGCAAGTGCCATTTCTCATGAGTCAGTTTGTGATGTGGCTCAATGCCATGACCAAAGAGCAACTCCACCCCGTGCTCAAAGCAGGTCTTGCGCATCATGAACTGGTCCGTATACATCCTTTTGCAGATGGCAACGGGCGCATTGCTCGTATCATCGCAACACTCGTATTGGTGCTAGGAGGATATGACATGCGGAGATTCTTTTCACTCGAAGAATTTTATGACAAAGATCCCGACAACTATTACCGTTCTCTTCAAGCGGCATCAAAAGGCGACTATACGACCTGGCTCGAATACTTCACCTATGGGGCAGCCGTAGAGTATGATCGGGTCAAAGAAAAGATACTCAAGCTTTCTCAAGATGTGAAGCTCAAGTCCAAGATGGGTGGTCGTCAGGTATATCTGACAGAGCGGCAGATCAAGATAGTCGAGTACATCACTGATGTGGGGTACGTCCAAAACAAAATGTTTTCGCTACTGTTTCCCGATGTGTCAGATGATACAGTGCTCCGTGAAGTCAACGAACTGATTGAAAAAGGTCTCATCCGCAAGGTCGGGAGCACGAAAGGTGCACGGTATGAGATCAACTAAAGCACTGGACATCGTATCGCATGTTGGTCGTCTGATGAATCAAAGCATCAATCACCCAGCACCCCATGGCCATGGGAGATGGTCTTTGACAGATGAACAAGTTGCGATGCCTACTGACCCAAATATTGACGATTGGTTACATTACCGCTAAACACCATGTTATTCAAAGATTTCTCGATATTTCTCCAAGACATCGAGTCTGTTTCATCGCGACTTGAGATCACCGAAAAATTGGCTGCACTATTTCACAAGTTGTCTGTCAAAGAAATTGGCGAAGTACCATACCTCCTCCAGGGGAGGATCTCACCTCCCTACGGAGGGCTTGAGTTCGGAGTAGCAGAAAAGAGTGTCATAAAAGCAGCAGCATCTGCATTTTCTCGAGATCCGAAAGACTTTGCAAAGACAGTCTCGACCATAGGTGATCTGGGTACAGCGATCGAACAAGAGCGGCAAGCGTATCAATCATTTGATCAAGAAGATCTATCTATTTCACAAGTTTTCGAGGTGTTTGTACAAATAGCCGCACAGTCAGGCCAAGGGAGCCAGGAGTCAAAGTCTACACTGATCGGATCACTCATCACGAGGCTTGATCCGCTTTCTTGCCGATATATCGCCCGTATCCCACTGGGCCATCTTCGCTTGGGTGCATCAGATATCACTATTATGGATGCATTGTCATGGATGATCACGGGTGACAAATCACTTCGTAAGACGATAGAACGAGCCTATCAGGTCAGGCCAGACATGAGTTTTATCTGCCAGACAGTCAAAGCAAAAGGAGTAGTAGCACTCGATGCGGTGACTCCAGTTTTGGGGACTCCCATCCTGATGATGCGCGCAGAACGACTCTCATCAGGTGCCGAAATCATCGAAAAGCTTGGCAAGTGCTCGGTCGAACCAAAATATGATGGACTACGCCTGCAAGTACATGTAAAGAAAGCTCCAAACTCCAAGCTGCAAGCAGCACTCCCACGCAAGAAAAAAGACCATACACAGATCGTAGCGAAAAACTCACCGCTTCCGAGCGTCCACATCTTTACTCGAGGCATGGAGGATGCGACGCACATGTACCCGGACATCGTCACGGCGGTCTTGAAAGAGGTGGATTGTGACGAGGCTATCATTGAGGGAGAAGCACTGGGATATGATCATGAGCATGAGAGATTTCTCTCATTCCAAGAGACGATACAGCGCAAGCGAAAGCACGATGTGGCTGAGACCGCGCTCAAGATCCCTTTGCGTCTGATGGCATTCGATGTGCTGTATGTAGATGGAGTTTCATATATTCAAAAACCCCTCTCTGAACGCAACC
>CAZJWN010000001.1:99092-104901 GCA_964550105.1 uncultured Gammaproteobacteria bacterium | reverse complement strand
ATCGTCATGGCACCTGAGACGGTGACCGATGATCCGGCTGTGATCGAAGCGCTCTTTGACACCTATATCACCGACGGTCTGGAGGGTATCATGGCCAAGAAACTCGATGATCCCTACAAACCAGGTGCCCGAGAATACTCATGGGTAAAACTCAAGAAAAGTTATAGTGAAAAGGTGACCGACACGATAGATGGCGTGGTCATGGGCTATGACCGAGGCAAAGGCAAACGCGCTGCCTTTGGTATTGGTGCAGTACTACTTGGTATCTATGATCCCAAGCATGATAAATATCTAACTATCGCAAAGATAGGGACGGGGATGACCGATAATGAGTGGCGCAAGCTACTTGCTGCGAGCGACAAGTTGCGAGTCGCGAGCAAACCGGCGGAGTATGAAGTGTTGAAGATCATCGAACCAGATGTATGGGTCAGACCGGGGACAGTGCTGGAGATCCGCTGTGATGAGCTGACAGAGTCAAAGATACACTCTTCAGGATGGAGCATGAGATTTCCTCGCCTTGAGCGTTTTCGTACAGACAAACAACCAACAGATGCGACTTCAGTAGCGGAACTCAAAAATCTTGCACACAAATGAGTTGACCTCCCGAACTAGGTTCAGCGTTTATATATCACACAATCCATGGTTCCTGACTGGAGTTTACCCCGTACGTGATACGGGGCCAGGAAGTCAAATTGGTTGACTCCCCGGACATAGCCCAACGGGCGGAGCCTGAACTTACTTGTCCTTCCGAAGCCTTGGCAAAGGAGGAGTTTAGGTTCCATGGGCGAAATAATACATGGTTCCTGATCGTCATCAGGAAGCCAAAGGGTTTAACTCTTTGAATATAGTTTAGAGCCAATACGACTACGTTTCATTATTCCCTGAATTTATTTCAGGGTCCATGTTTGAATAAATGCACGGTTCTTGTTCAAAACATACCTCCACACATCGCAGGTATTGAAAGGCAGAAACAGAGATCTCAGAAGTTGAGAGACGTATATCGAGTGTCACTTTTTATCGAGGTTATGTTCTTCATACAGGTGTCCACCCATCTCATACTGAGTTTGGACGAGTTGTCTGCCGAGGGATTGCTCGATCGCAGACATGAGCATCTTGGGGAACAGCCTCAGCCACCCCTCACGCTCAAACCGACGGAGTGAGAATATATATGATGTGCTATCGATATATTTACCGGTGACACCTGCTTTTTTTGTTCGCTTGAGTATCTCCTGATCTTCGCCAAACAGTTTTTTCAAATCATGATTTTTGTTGAGTGCATAGCCACCTATATGATGGAAAAAATGACGTTCAAATATCGCCAGCCCTACCGTCGGGATGGGAAGCCTGAACAGTTGCGAGGTTTTCACGGCCTGGTTAAAAAGCAAAAAGACAGTTTCCAAAGCAGGATCATCATTGGCCACTCTCACTTTGGGGAGATATATGAGGTGCTTGCTCGACGTAGCCGACTTGACGCTCATGAGAAAATCCACATCATCTATACGTGTATCGGCATCGATGAATATCAGAAAATCACCCTGCGCATGAGAGGCGCCAAGATTGCGTTGATGGGAGAGATTGCGTTTTTCTTTCGTAATCATCCGGAGTTCAAACTTTGTTTTGTATGACTCCACGATTTCACACGTTTTGTCGTCAGAGCTACCATCGATATGAATCACCTCAAAGTCTTTGCACGTTTGGGTCGAGATGTCATCGAGCAGTTTTCCGATGAATTTTTCCTCATTGAGTGTAGGGATGATGATGGAGTAAAGCATAAACAAATTGTACCATCCGAGTGACTATTTTGAGTGATTAGATCGAGTCCACACGCTGTCCACATACTACATAGCAGAAATTTTAGACTGTCCCGACGATCCAAATCACGATACAAATAATATAGGTTATCTCATAGTAGAGTCCGATATTAATATAGGCTTGACAAGTAAAAAAGAGGGGAGTATGATGTTGCAAATGTTGATCGAGTTAGCTTCAATTCAATAAAGGGGACGACGAGCCAGCTCAGTCAACAATTTCTTTGAGATCCTTCGTCAAGCTCAGGATGACACATGACCTTGTTTGTCAGTTCGAGCCCACCGGGCGTAGCCCTATGGGCGGAGCATTTCGAGAACTCATTGACTGAAGATGAAAATAGTATCGCAGATACTAAAAAAGCATCAATACCGCTCGTTTAAAGGGGACGACGAGTATTAATGCTTTCTTAGTCATAACTCCTGTTCGGGGTTATGTTCTTGTGGGTCATCATACAGAGCTTTTTTCTGCATTGCAAGCACTAGGTATTGTGCTTTGTTCATTTTCCTACGCTATAGATCGTGTTTTTGAGGTTTCATGCAAATTCTACTTCAACGGCTTTTCAGATACATGAATTGATATTTTCCTTGACCAGCCATGGTTCCTGACATTCGCCAGGAAGTCAGATAGGGATGCGTCACATGCGGCCATCATTGAAGCTATTTGACTTTGACACATCCACACGTCATGATTGAAGGATGATCCTCGCATACATACTCGGATATTTTGCTTTCCTGGTACTTCTTTCAGTTTTGACGCACCATTCATTTCAGACTTTGTACTTATTTCTCTACAAAGTCACCAGATCTGATTTCATAGCCAAAGTTGGTATCACGCTTCTTTTTTTCCCGGGTACCGTCGTCCACGAGATGAGTCACTTTTTCGCGGCGATGCTCATGAATCTCCGAGTACGCTCCGCCAATGTATTGCCTGTGTTTGAAGATGATGGGATCAAGCTGGGGACGGTCGTGTACGAGCGGAAAGATCCATTTCGAGGGATCCTCGTGGGGATTGCACCACTCTTTGGAGGAGTTGCGGTATCTTGGGGACTCGTGGCGCTTCTATATCTACCATTGACCAATCACCCTTTGATCCATGCGCTCATATATTTTCTTCTTTTCACTATCACGTCGATGCAATTCTCTTCTCGTCAAGATCTTATCGATGCTGTCTGGCTCATCCCGATGATCATCGGGATCGCCATCCTCATCTATATTTTTGGAGTTGATGTGATCGGACTACTCTACAAGCTCGATCAGACAGGGATACTCACCCGATTTTTGAAGACCATCGGTACGATCGCGGCAGTGACAGCGGGGACACATATGATAGTCATTTGCATAGGCAAGCTATTCGAACACTTTTTCAAGCACAAACATCTCTCTCACGCAAGTTGATGGAACTATTATTGTTCTTTTTACCCACCAGATATGACTAACCTAATTTAAGTATATTTTTGATCAAAGCTTAGTTTGTCGGATGGCTAATATCAGAGTAAACCAAACTGCGCGTGTATGCCTAGGCAGGAAGGAGCAAAAGAGATAGTACTGTTGTACAATACTCCAGTCAAGAGAATAAATATAAAAATATATTTTATGGATTTACCGTCAATCTCAGATCTATCGTACCAAATGGCAGATAAAGCTGTTCGAGAGTATAAGGCAATCCAAAAACAAAGGGAGTTGGGGTTTGATGGAGGTATTACTTAGAGGTATCCCAGTAGTAGCAAGCGCCAGGTGTTATGTGCCAGAATTCATAGTTCCAGGTAAAAATGGCGAGCTCGTGGAAGACTACGATGATATTACAGAGTGGGTAACGAAGACCATTTCTGTACTTCAAGATAAAGATAAACGTACTCGGTACCGCGATTTTAACATTCGTCTCCAAAAACAGTTTACCTCAGTTGTGGCGATCAAAAAACTGGAGAAAATCATTCAGAAGGCTCTCGCTCGCAGAGTGCGTATATAGTCCCAAGATTCTTGCGTGAGTACTTCTCGATGAGATATTGTGACCAAGTTTCTTAAAAGAAATGATTTCTTGCTTTTCTGCCTGATTGATGCAGTGGTCAGAAGCACTATTTTTGATCTGCAGGATGATCTGCTTTCCACTGGTTCATATATTGCTCCAGTTCATCGAGGAACTGGGTAGAAAGCGTAACATATTCGTTGACTTTCTGGTGGTTCTGCTGATACTTCTTTACTGGATACGTACCGTCTGCTTCTTTATCATAAAATGCCGTATCAGCAGTATTGAGAAGGCTATATTTTTCTTGATTCAGTAGCTCTGTGCCCTTAGCACTGTATGCCTGATAGACATCATCACGTCCATTGACAGTGCAATCATCTTCTATTTGCGAATATCTTACCGTAATTTCGTTTATCTGACGCATCACTGTTTCATGCCAGGCATCTACCACTACTTGTGTTTTTGTTTCTCCTGTAAGTTCTGTCATCCTTGCTTTTGCATCGGCTGGTGTTAGGTCTGATCCACCACCGCCACTACTAGTCAGTTGTCTGACCCTTATGTCTAACTCATTGATGAATTCCTCAAATAGCCTCAGTTGACGTTGGATTTCTTCGTGTTTTTCCTCGTATGCGCTGACCTTTTTGAGTGAATTGCCAACAACATCAATCACTTTATACAGGTCAAGATCATTCAGCTCAATATATTTATCTGATTCAAGGAGTTCATCTCGTATCCCAAATACTTGATCCACGATGTCTTTATTTGAATCTCGTATCGTGTAAAATCTTTTCATAACACCATCCAACATAGATTTCTGTTGAACTACCCACGCATCAACCTGAGCTTCTGTGACAGGTGCTGCCTCAGCAGTTCTTGCTTGTGTTGATTCTTCAACTCGCTCTCCTTCTGCCGCTGCAGGTGCTGGGCCTGATAGTGGAGCTACTTGTCTTGGAGCCGATGAGGTAACAGCTGCTGCTGCATGCGTCACAGCAGTTGGTGCTGGTGCTGCTACCACTGGTGCAGGTGCTGATGGCTGAGCTGTTGAAGCACTAGCCAGTGCTTGGTTGAGTGATGTTCTGATACGATATCCTGCGATGAGCTTGCCGGTCACATTTCCATCGAGATCTGTTTCATTTTGTGTTTGTCCACCGATGTGTGGAGTTTCGTTCATCAGCTGTACCATCAACCTTGCTCGATCGATCAAGATTTTTAGGTGTTCTGCAGATACATTTCTGCCCAACAGCTCTTTAAGCTTTGCGTGTAATTTGCCCCAATCGGATTCACTATCGGCGGCGAAATCATAGTTATTTCTACTCATTTCAGATGGTATGGTAATAGTAGAGATCATATTAAGATCAAAGCCTGCTTCAGCTAGACCATCAGCGATTTCAAGTAGTCTTTCATGCGTAATGAACTGTAACATTGGGAGTTCCTTGTGCTCTCCATTGATATCTTTCATGTCGTTCCGTAGTACGGTAGCGGTCAGCTCAGTCGTAGCTGCCTTTAGTAGCTCTGGTGAAAATTGAGTGTATGCATTGGGTAAGGTGATCTGCTCGACGACCCCATCACCATGGTACTCAATCACTCGTATAGCTTTTGACGGATCGCTTTCCGGTCTCAACGCTTGCCGCGCAAAAAGGTCATCTTCTTCTTCGGCTATCTTCTTTGCTGCCTCGATCCAAATTGCGGCTTTTTGTTGATTCTCAGGACTGTTGATCGAAGAACCGAAACCCACGTTGATTGCGCTCGCATGTTGCTCGATGATGATAGCTACTTGCTCGGGTGTCATCCGGGAAAGTTTGCGATGATCAATCCCCGCATGTGCGAGACTCGTCGCTCGCTGGATACCCATCCCTTTGCCCAAACCAATCAATATGTTGATTTTCAAATTTTCGGGATATGAAGCGATGATTGAGTCCGGATCATATGACTTCCTGAGACCTTCTACGTTCATATTTGTGGTGCGCTCAGAAAAATCATTTAGCTCTCCTTTCTTTGACTGGATCACAAATCTATTTTCGGCTGTTGTCGTTGATGC
>CAZJWN010000001.1:79102-98992 GCA_964550105.1 uncultured Gammaproteobacteria bacterium | reverse complement strand
GGTTGATTACCTGGTGGTTGATTACCTGGTGGTTGATTACCTGGTGGTTGATTACCTGGCGGTTGATTACCTGGTGTATGTACTGCCGGCGTATGCGTAGCACGGCCTCGGCGTCGTCCGATAAGATATCCGAGAAGCATTCCGGTACCGCCTGCAGCTAGTGCGGTCACTGGGAGACTATAAAACGGTACTACGACAGGAGTAGCGAGCGAGCCTCCAGGAATATCACGAGTGAGCAGATGAACCGCATCGATAAGGGGCATTTTATCTATCCGTACTCCTACATCAAGGGGGACTGGGTAGGATATGACCCCTGATCCTGGCGGGATGCTGACGCAGCCTCGTGCCACTGGTATATCGCAAGGTATCCGGGGCATCCACGCACCTTTTCCGGGGACAGGAAGCACATCATCTCCCATCTGTCCGGTATAGTAGGATGACGCGAAGGAGTCTACTGAGGTGATCGCTCCGCCTGGAGTTGCGGTATGGATACGCACGACAGACATCCATCCACGCTGCCCATCTTTGCCGATATCAAAGAGATTACTTCCATACGTTGTCACTCCGCCAGAGGGCATCTTACTGAGGGCGGTTTCGTTTACCAGCATCCGTGACAAGTCACCCCGAGGAATACTTTGGATGGCACCAGTGGAAAGTTTCACACGGACCACATCACGTGGGTCTTTACTTGCAACATCAAATCGCACTCCACCTAAGCCTTTACCTTGAGCATCGACATCTTGAAGCAGGATCATGGAGTCGATCTTGCCATCAGCCTTCAGGCCTCCAGGAAATCGGACAGCTATCCCATAAGCATCAGGACGATTCACTGTATCAGCCCCCACCCCTATATCAGGTACTCCAGGGCCCTTTGCAACACTCATTTCTTTGAATGAGAAGAAAACACTTTTTTTATCAGCCCCGATGATCGTATGCGCTTGGAGCTCAGTTCTGTCTGCCCCTTGGGTGAAGTTCGTCGCCCACTTCCAAGGGAGTGGACCGGTAGTGAGATGCTCGCGAGCATGTGTTTCTAGAGCTGCACCAACCGCCTGATCCAGCGTGAGCGCGCTTCCTGCAGTATCATATCCTAGAACTTGCATCCCAGAATCCACCCGAACATCGTTTAGCAATAAAACATCACGTCCTCCCATAACACGAATCGCATCCCAGGTCCCATCGGCCTGGTGCACCCACGATGCACCTGCTGGTAGCGGGATCTTCGGCCTTCCATCTTGCACGATAAGTTGCTCAGCTGCTTCGATAAGAGGAATTCGGGAGACTCCTGATTGTGCATCAACTGCCTGAAAACCGCCAGCTTTTAACATATCCATAGCCTGCTTGACTTTGTTTACATCTGACCCAGTTACCGTAATGAGTCCTTTTACAGAATCCATCTGTACAGTGATTGCCTGATTTGTACTGGAGCCGAGCTCCTGTACCAAGTCTTTGCTGTCTGCGATGACTTTCACATCAATACCAGCTCTTTCAGCCCAGCCTTTCGCAAAATCAACGATATCGGCTCTATCTACGAGTCTGTCGCCATTTAGATCGAGCTGATTCTCGACTGACACTGGCAAGCCACCGGGAGCCTTCAGACCTCCAGAAACCGGCTCTATTGGAGGTACGGCTGAATCACCACCCACGACCCGCTTAACGGAGTTTGCAGCTCTATCCACCGCATCTTGTCCCTCATTTATGACCTGCCCCGCTGCTTTCATGCCACTCTCCGCCGTCACCTGTCCCTGACTCACGACCTGACGTGCCCCTGTTACAGCACCATTTACACTATCACGAGCGTCTTGCGCCGCCTGTTCCACTTGTTCGACGACTTGCTTTCCTGCATCACTTAGGGCATCACGACCTTGTTTAGCAGCTTCATTGACTGAGCTGGATATGCCAGATGCTGCCCTCTGTAGGTCATCTACTACTTGAGTAGTATGATCACGCGTCGTATCAAGGACTTTTCTCACAGTCTGCACAGCTGCTTCTGTGATGGTAGTAGGAACCCGTACATGTGGCATCATATCTTTGATAAGAGTTGCCACATTTCCGACACTGCTTTTCAATGCATCTGATGCGAGAAAGCCTCCTGCGGCTAATAGTGCCGACCTTGCGGAGGATTGGGCGATATTGCGCGCATCAAGTAAACCGAGTTTCACCTGTAAATCGCGTTGGGCTGTATCAGACTTGAGCAAGAAGTCTCTGAGAGGATCGCCCCTAATTACGAATATCTGTGATTTAGCATTATTGATCCCTTGTTGATCAATCTTTAGAGCAACTTTTGCTCGAGCGATCGCGATATCTATCGCTGTTTGCTCTCGTAAGGCAGCCTCGTCGGAAGAATAGCGAAACGTTGGCACCCGCTGTCGATGATGGAGATCATGCAGAGTGGTGAGCTTGACAAGTGCTTGGATTTTTTCATGTTCATTCCCACTACTTTGTACATTTTCAAAATCTGCGAGAAGCTCGTTGGCTGACTTGCCATCTGTCAGCGCATCCCTCATCTCTTGCCTGGCTTTGAGATACATATCATACTTGGCTACCTCGCCTGGATCAGAGACTTTTCGCCACGCCTCAGATCCTATTTTTAGTACTTTCATCACGCCTCTTGCTTCAGCAGCTTTGCTCGCTTCATCTCGTGTTTTGCGATTTGCGTATGCACCGTCTTCGTTCGAAAATACGGTATCGAGCTCGGCGGCCGCTTTGATCCCTCGTAGATTGAGTGCTTCACGTGCTCCACCATATACACCCGACAACCCAGCTCCGAGGATATTTCCTGGTACTATCTCTAACGCTGTTTTTGCAAGACCTGCTGAACCAAGCGCAACAAAGGTGCCAAGATTGGCCAGTGCAAGTGCGGGTAGTCTGACTTTGGGATGCTTGAGGAGCCATTTGAGTTTTGCTCCGACTTTGCCATCGGGGATCCGATCGATGAAGCTTGCTTTGGTGGGACTCGTGTGTTCGACGCGGGCGAGGCGGATATCGATCGCAGCGTCAAGACGAGCGACAGCAGCAGCATGTACAACTGCCTCAACATCAGACAGTGTCTCTCCGCTCAGCATGTGCTTGAGTTGATCAAGTTTTTTTTCGGGTGGAACACTTGCACCTGCGGTATCAGGTATCGTGATGGTTTCAGCAAGCTTGATCAATCCATCTACTGTATTGGTCGCAAGGGGTGAGAGGATATTGGCTCCGAGTGCTCCGCCTGCGACGAGGATGTTTTTGAGTCGCTTACATTCGGGATCACCATTTTTCGCTCCATTGGTAATAAGTGCGGAGATCAGCTCACTCGCTCGCAGATCGAGAAATACCCTGGCTGGCTCAGATATGATAAGCTTGCCATCTGCACCAAAGGAGATGCTGTCTTTTGCAACAATAACATTTTCGTTTATACCCTCTACTCCAACAACTGAGATGGCTTTATCGTCTTGGATACTTTGGATGTCTTTGAGAAGTCGTGCGAGGACCTGAGTCTTGAATTGTTGTTTGAATGATTCACCCGCTTTATCAACCTCTTTTACCCCAAGCTGAGCTTCCTCCTTATCATCAGTTAGTTGAGTTGCAATATCTACTTTTTCCAAAAGCTGTTTCGAGTCTTGAGTCACAGTCTTGGCTGCTTCTTCTGCAAATTTACTTGACGAAAGGTCACCCTGGCTCTCTTTCATGATCTTTTTGGTTTTTAGCTCAATCCACAGATCACGAAAAGTCCGCCTGACAAAGTTTTTGCCCCCATTAACGATCTTGTCGCCGAGTGTAGTACCTGTTTGCTCGAGCTTTTGTCTATCAAACTCACGGTTGGCTTGGATGTTGGCTTTTTGATACCGCTCGCTCCCAATACCTGCGACGATATCAAATCCGACCTTTGTATCGGCTGATGCTGCTGTGGGTGTTACTGGAGGATTTATTTCAGTCATAGATCAGGTGACCTCAGGATGCAAGTACATATTTTTAAATTCTTCAAATGCTTTCGCAAATACTACTTGCGCATCTGGGAGATTGGATGCGAGCCACTCTTGGACTTTTTGTGGCTCTGTAGAGCCCTGCATCTTGGCAAACTCCTCGACTTTATCCTCAGGCAGTGCTTCGATGACTGCTGTTGCAAGATATCCATCAAGTCGTGCGTTGAGATCAAGCAGCATTTGTTTTTTCATCGCAGGCTCACTGTGAGTCACACCTGCAGTGTTCAGAAGTGACAGCAGAAAAGTGCCCACCTCAGTTGGTATCTCATTCACACCCAGCGACTCGAGCTCGAGAGAGAGATTGACTGATAGGTCGTCTGACGCGGTGAGCTGGCTAAGTGTATCTCGGGGAGTGGTCATAATAACTAAATAAATAGATAATCACACACATCGATGTGCATCAAACGTATCTAACGATCACTATATCGTGTTTTGATGAAGCGTGTCAAGGGGCAGAGCATGTGGTATTGCAAATGCGCGCCATATAAACAGTTTAAGAGGTGGTCTTGTCTGTAGTGGCATCTATCAGTGTTGTATAGTCGAGCAGCTTGACCCCAAACTCTCGTTCTAGATCAGTACGACCAGCCTCTGGCATAATCAAATTGGATGTATTTGGCTGGATAGAGTAAAGCATCATGGTGGCAAACCAAGAGTGTGGAATACAGTTGACATCATCATCGGGTAGTCCTTGCAAAACGATATCCATCATCCGTTGTCTCACTATCGGATCAATCGTAGGCTGATCAAAAACAGTAGTTAGATCAAAGTGACTATTTTTATGGATCGTCCCATTTTGTATGAGTTTACGTACCGACTGTGATATAAAAACATCATCATTCCAGAGTCTTTCGGTGAATGTCATCCCACCCGTATCCCTGGCTGTTCTGTTGATGTGACCGGTATTATCAATATAAACAGAGTAGTCACTTTTGAGTGGTGTTTCGATAAAACCAACCATACCAGTGCTAGGCACTATAGGATTGGCTGGGTCCCAGGTTTTGACATACCAGTGACCTTCTTTCATATAGGGTAACGAAAATACTGCTTTTGCGTGTTTCTCAACCGGCTCAGTTGTTGAGATTGTTAAATTTCTGGTAATCATAAACATACTATCTACCCCGAACATACGATTGAGCGCATCTTGGAGTCGATCAGAAAACATAGATGTTATGGGCTGAATACAGGCGTCTGGGCCATACTTTTTGTTGTATTGCATGTCTTTGTATGGTCCTTCAGTTGTGTTTGTTGCGTCAACAGTCCGTAGGTCACGCACTATCTTTACAGCAAGGTCCTTGTATTTCTCCTGTAACTCGATGACTCTTTCCTCGGGTGTTTTGGTGCTCTCTGCTTTGGGTACAGGTGTGGTTGCTGGCGGTTTTTTCTTGATCCACTTTTCTGCCATGCTCAGAAGTGTTATTTCATCTGATTCGAGTTGATTGAGTCTGATACCATCCTTCCCAGCTGTGTTACTCTTCAGCTCATTTTTGAGTGCGTCGCCCTGGGTAAGGAGCACGAGTTCAGCTTCGACTTGTGCACGGACAATACGTGCAGTATCAGCGCCGAACATGCCTGCAAGATACTCAACTGCATCAAGGTTGGCAGCAAGTACTTTGTGCTCGACTCGATCTATAAGCATACCCACAAAACCTTTCACGCCAGTATTCGCGGAAGATGTGCCCACAGCGCAATACTGGTCGTAGCAATGCTTTAAAAATAATTGGTGTTCAGTCTCGTTTGTGGCAAAAGACCGAAAAAAGGTATTCCAAAGAGCCGCCTTTGACTGGTCCATCGCAGTTTTCTTGAAGTCTTGTGAAATATATGCTGCTTGTGCGACGACCCATTCGGTGACTTTGGCTTCAAGCTGATCTTCGGGGACTGCAGCTGTAGTCGAGCGTTCACGGATAGACATAGTATCGAGCAGTGTATAGTCCCGATCTTGGAAACTTTTGATATCTGCTATAGCTTCTGTAGAGTTGGCCACGCTCGGATCCATACTGGCCTCAGTCGCAATCAGGAGTCGGCCATAGAGAGCCGTACGGGCTGATTTTGCCTTGAGTACCTCTTTGACATCTTTGGGTTTTGGTACCTCGGGTATGTGTGATGTGGTCTGCTCGGACATAGCGTATAGGCAGTCTAGCACAGCATCCACCTTGCTATCAATGCCACAATTTTGATATGATGAGTACAAGTTATGAGCACGTTCACTCCTATTCCTCACCATCTGTATAGTGACCGGACTACGCAAGCGCGTGTCTTGCGCGAACAAATCGAGGCAGCGATACTCGAGCGACTGAACAAATTACTTGCTGATAATGCCATCGATATCATGCGGCTCCGTCTGATTGCGCAGTATACGCTCGATCACATCCCAGTCAACTCAGGTACTCAGGAGTTGTACAAATCTCTTGGTTCATTTGTCACGCAGTTTGCGGAGCTTGCACCGGTAGTTGCAAAAATACTCCAAGAGCACGAGCAGCGATCTCAATCATCAGCCCTGGATGAAATCAAAAAAAAAATCTCACAGAACGATTTTGAAGCGATTGCATCTGTAGCACAGTCAGCCATCAATTATCAATCAGCATAATCTCATCACATGACTGAAACACCAGGAGATCCAAACTCAGCGACAACAACGACAGCCCCAGAGGCAATGGGTCCCATCGCACAACAAACAGGTGCCGAGACCGGAGCCGCAGGAACTGTGGGTGCCGCTGCGGCAACAAAGGTAGAGCTTTTTAGTCCAGAAGATTTTCAGAGGACAGAAAGAGTTCACAACCTGTTCGTGGTCGGTGATCCCAATAGGGCGCCAAGTGAAAAGCATGTGAGACGCCTTATCCCAAGACCGAAGGATAACCATATACTTGATTATCACAACAATCCCAATTCAGAGCTTGTTGAGGTGTGGGTACATGAAGCAAATGCCGATATGCCACCTCCGGTATCCGATGCAGAACAACTGGCTCATGATATCGAAATATCAAAAGTACAAGGGATATTGCCTCCTGGAGAATCTCGGACCATGCTTGAGTTGATCGCAAAATATGCAGCGGGTGAACCGAGGGCCAGACAAGAGCTCGAAGCGGCATTGATGCAGATGAAAAGTAGCTCCGAGTTGTACGCACGAGCGCTCGGATATGACTTTGAGATTGCGATGCGAGAACAGAACCTCTCTGATATGAAAGATAAGATCAGCGCTCTAGAGAGTGCAATCGCCAAGCAATCAGATGGGGCACAAAAGACTGAGATGATCAGACAGATGAACGGACTCAAATTAAAGGTCGAACCTTTAAAGAGTTCTATACAGAAGCAACAAGCAATCAGAGCGCAACAGTGTAGAGGTAGATTTATTCGAAAAGAAACGCGAATGGATGGGAGTGTGGCAGATATACACGAGGATCCACCCGGTAACATGGTCTTGGCAGCAGCAACAGAGCTTTTCTCCAAAGATGGATCTTTTCCTTCACCCGAAGAAGAAGGAATCAGTGATGAAGAAAGAAGTAGGCGTACAACTGCCATCGCAGAACGCAATGCATACCCACTCAAATTTGCCCGCTCTGAGTTCAAGTCGATGATCGATGCGAAAAAACATGGCAACTCAGAACCAATGGATGCGTTTTTGAACAAGTTCCAGGAGCATGAGCGACCACAGGTGAAAAAAATGCTTGAGTCTGAGGCACTCACCATCTTTAGTATGAAGTTTTGGCTGAGCCTGCTTGGAGTCTTAGGTATGGAATCGGTGAAATATGTGTGGAAAAACCGTACAAAATTGGGTCTCAAAACAGAATAAATCTGATCAGATGACGTGTTTTGATTGACTTTAGTCTGCCGATCACCTACCATGATTGCATGGTATCGAGTATACGCACACAGATACAATCGTTGCTTCGTGGGTCAAAGAAATGGTTCTTCCTCGCTCTTGTTCTCTATGTGGTTGTGAATGCGTTTGGCGCGCTAGTACACATCGACCAGGCTCGTGATGTACAAATAGCTACGAATAATCGTCTCGAAGAGCGGACAAAACAGGATCAGCAAAATATTGCGACTCAGCTAATCAAAATACAAAAAGACCATCCCTACTACGTTGCATTTATCCAGCTCATCGGATGCAATGGGTTTGGCATGATGTGTGATTTGCAAGCCGTTGCACAGGGTAATGTCACCGATGATGGAGGTATCGTAGGTAAAGTTGCGTCCTTTACGATGGCACCTCTCGCTCATCCGCCTTCCTCTGGTATCGCATGGGCTCGAGATACTCTTGCGCACGCTGGACTTGTTCCTCAGGCCTATGCACAGGGTATCGGATTTGGTGCATTTACACCGTTTCAGGGGATATGGAAAGTGTTCCGAGATTTTACTTATCTGATCCTTGTTTTACTCATGGTGGTCGTGGGATTCATGGTCATGTTCCAAGTAGGTTCAGGCAGTCAGACAGCAGTCACTATGGAGGCAACTTTGCCGCGCCTCGTCCTCGTCCTGATTGAGATATCTTTTTCTTATGCGATCGTTGGCTTCCTCATCGATGTGATGTATCTGACGATCATCATCATCATCTCTATGTTGGGACCTGTGGCTGGCATCACAGGGACTCTTCAGTCACAAATGACCAACTCGGTCCTGAGCGGTGTAGATAGTGGCGCACTCTGGTCGTATGTAGTAGGTGATTGGGCGGCGCTCAACTATCCTCAGCTTGCCGAGTCGATCTGGTCTATCGTCCCAAACTACGGTAAGGCTGTCGTTCTCAGTATAGTGAGTAGTGTATGGACGAGATTGTTGTGGGTCTTTGCGGTGGGTGGGGGAGGGTCAGCTAACACAAGCATAGAATTTCTGAGGGCAACAAAAGGATCTGATCTTCCAAAGGCACTGGCATTGGGTAGTAATGGCAAACAAATACTGGCAAATTTCTTACAAAAAGGAACGATAGATGTGGTCAATATCAGCAAGAATCTACTCACAGAACTGAAAGGATCTGGCTCAGGCACGTGGCTCGTGAGTACGATCGCTGCACTTATTTGGTTTTTGGTGTATTCGGTACTATCGACTATGATTTCGGCGTTGATCATCCGCTTCTTGTTGATATTTGTGTTGTTTATCACTGCATTGTGGTTATTTTTACGCATTCTTGGATACCTTTTCAAGGTGTATACAGAGATTCTCATTTCCGTGTTTTTTGCTCCACTCCTAATCGTTTTTGATATCATCCCAGGACAGTCATTTTTTGTCAATTGGATCAAGGGATTGTTTGTCAACTTAATGGTATTTCCACTGATGACTATCCTTTTCTTGATAGTCAGGATTTTACTCCAGCAGTCAGCAGGAGGGTATGCTCTGTGGAGCCCTCCATACACTTCTGCTTTCACTGACAGCTCAAGCTTTATCATCATCATTGCCGGGTTTATCTTGTATTCAGTACCCGACATACTCGAGCAGTACAAGGAAAAACTTGGAGTAAAGTCAGCGTTTGGTCAGGCATTGAGTTTGGGCGTGTTCTTCACCGGAGCTGCCCCAATCATCTCTGGCGTCTCAACACTCGTCGGGGGTGCTGGATTTGGAAAAGCTTTGGCTGGACATATAGCTGAGCCGGCTGCAAAGATATTGAGCAAAGGAGCAGGTAAATTCTTGAATACATCTTTGGGCAAGTCAGTATCGAAAGATGAGGATTGAGCACACTACACTACCTACCCTCGCCTATTTCCTGTGTACGTGGTTGTTTTACCGACAAACAGGGGCAAGTTACGGCTGATATGTCATGAGTCACTGGTTGACGGATCTGGATATTGATCCGAGGTTTCATTCTTGCCACGCTTAAAAGATATCAACAGTACTATGAGCGTATTCAAGTGAGATCAATAGTGAGGTAACCAGCTCACTTACCAAACCCTGGGATACGTAATATATCTACCCCAATGAACCTGATGATAAATATTGAGAATATGATCAGCACCAAACCGGATAGACATGACATGAGTGTTTTGCGTGCTCCCTCGATGGTTTCGGAGTTGCCACTAGATACCTGCATCATAAATGCAGAGTAGATCATACACAATACACAAAATGCTCCAGCTAAACCAAGGCCGATTTGGAATGCAAGAGTGGTGATAAAGCTACCTAAATCATTGATAGGGAGACAGCCGATAGCTGAGTAGTATCCACCACGATTAGCACAAGTGAGACATCCTGCAAACGAGCGCACACTTCTCAGTGCTTGTTCTTTTCTTTTGGCGTCAGGCATCATTTGACTGAGTGTGGTCAATTTTTTGTTCACCTCTGCATCGACGCTCAGCGGGGGATTTTCAATGCCTGTTTTGATTATTCCGGGTAGACTCACATTCAAGACGTCATCGAGTATCTTCGATCCCAACCACCTACCCGATATTGCTTCTTCTGGCATCCCAGAAGCGTATCGCGCACAGAGGAGCTTGATACCTGACGAGGCGAGTGGAGCGGGGTCTAAACAGGTGCACAGTTTGGTTTTGTCAAGTTTTCCGGTGTTGGGATCATAGTTGCTGGGAAATCCTCTGCTACAGCTGAATGCCACCAGGGTCTGATCATTGTTTACGCCGGTCAGACCACTCACAGATGATGATGCTCCTTCGAGAAATGATGCGAACATGTCGGCCGGACAGATGAATGAAAAGAGAAGACACTTTTTACTGATATCGTTACCCGATATAGTTGAGGATGCGGTATTTCCCAGTTCTTTGCTCGTGTCGTTGAGTTTGGACATTGGGTCGATGCACTTCCCCCCCATCAGCCCGTCGGGAGCAAACTCCTTTACACATGTTTCATTTAGATCGCAGAGGGGTGGAAAATCAGGTCCAGATCCAATAAAGCTGTTTGTTGGCGACTTTTCACGATCTCCGATGAGATGGTTTTGGACACAGATATAATCAGGCCCACTGGACACATCACACTTGTCGCCAGCTTTTGCAAAAGAAGCACGAGGATATGCAAGGACCATCAAAATGAGTAGTAGCCACCACATCTTTCTCATACCTACACTATAACAAACAGAGAGTATGCAACACAAGTCCATCGCTCGGTCTAGTTTCCCTCAAGTTTTTTGAGGACTTTACTTGACCAAGTTGCCAAGCAGTAGACGAACAGATAGCTTCCCCACTCAAGAGCGTGCTCTTTGATCACGTCTCCCCATGTACCATGAAACTCACGCATAAATTCATCTATCTGTCGTGGATTAAACCCGTTTGACTTACCAAACACTGTCATAAACTTTCTCATCTCAAGAGCATTGAAGTCATGCGCTTCCCACCACGTCCATGCCTCAGCCGCTATTGAGTGACCTTGTGGATCAAGCCAACTTGCCCATTTGCCGATAGGACTCAGGCTTCGAACTGCCCCTTTTTGACTGAGTGCATACAGCATGATTCGTAGGTCATCCTTGATCACGGGCATGAATATATCTCCATTACCGATACTATTGTTGTATGTCTTTCTATTTTTGGTGATAAATGACTTGAGTGAACCCCATGTTTCATCACCTTTGCGCACTGCATCTTTGAGCATTTCAAGAAAGCTACCTTCACGGAAAGGGTCCCCACGATATGTCTTCAGATTTTCTGCACCATTAAAGCAGTCATCCGCCGCTCGTGCAACTACTCTACGATCTGTGTTGGTGTAGGTGATATAGAGCGGACTATGATCTGCCATAAACGAAATGTGACCATGATATCCCTCAAGTACTTTTTCAGTGAACCACTTTGCTCGATTGACCCTGTTGCTTTTGGCACGTTCCCAAGCTCTAGCGAGGTCAAGCTGGCGATTTGAATCAAAATGACCATGTGCATCTAGCATCAGTTTTTCAAGGCCCTTGAAAGGTGCAGGACCCGTAGATGATATAAAAGCGTCCTCAGACAACTTGCGACCATGATTATGATTGATGGCTGCCGTAAACGTATCGAGCAGGCGATCAGTACTTGATTCGTCTGGAGGACGCATCATAGTTGCCTTGATTTCGCTATGGAGAAGTACAGCACGATCTATTTTTGCCTTGATCACTGGGTCTACCGTGTTGTATGCTGTCAAAGCATCTCTCCGCTCAACAGGTGTACCTATGGCCGATCCTGTTTCTTTATGCATCAGCAAAATCTTGATTTCATCCGCATCGATCACATATCCTTTACCATCATTGACTGCGCTCCGAACTGCGGCTTTATCTCCATAGATGTTGGATGGGTGATATGGATCAGATGCTTTCCATGCACTGCGATTGGCCTCGATATCGTCATCGACGAGTTTGCGCATCCGAGCTTGGACGAAGGTGAGATCTCCAGTAGCTTCTTGCCAACGCGCTGCCCACTGTTCAGAGTCGAGTCCTGCGCCAAATGATGGCGATGTCTTTAATCCATCTTTGATCTGTTGCACAACCATTGTCCCGTTTTGTTCATCTTGTTCACGGATGCGGTAGAGGTACTCGAGAGGTGAGCGCTCAAATACCATCGTAGATAGAGCCTGATAGAAGATGGGCTTCAGGACATCTTCACCGATATTTTTAGCCTTTCCCGCTGCGATTTTATTTCCCACTTCATTTTCATAAAATTCATCAGCATTGGCGTACCTTCCATATCCATATGCCTCACCAAAGCCACTCCCTGCCTTGAAGTATCGATCAAACAGATATTTCACTAGCTCCTTTGCACAAACCTCTTTTTCTTTTCCTTTCCCTTTGTCAGGTGTTAGAAACCAACTTTCTATCGCCCCTTCGATCTCATTTACTCCAACGTTTTCGATAGATTTCCACACAGTCGTGTATGCATCTGGCCTACTCGTTTCGAGAGTATAGTTTTTACCCTCGAGATTTGGATCCACTATATAATCTGGGAGATTCGCCTTGATGCCCCACACAAATCTCCAACCACGTAGCTCATGGATACCACCTTGCTTAAACTCGTTGATAGGCCCTCCTACCCAGGAGTTATTTACCTTACCATCAGTGGTCACGTGATATTTTGAGAGCAGATATGCCAGATGTCCTATTCTCTGTGAGTTTTGGTAGGCACGTCCACCTTCCTGAAATATTTCTTCATAATCATAATCCTCCGACAACCCGAGCTCTTTGAGTCTCTTGTTGAGTTCGGCTTTATTTTTTGGTAAAAAGTACGTACCTTTCATGAATCCATCGTGCCTAAAATTGTCAAAGGCAAGTGCAAATCTCCGCCAACTGTAGTAAGGATCATATACCATACTACGCATCGTCGAATCATATCCAACACCTGCAAATGTCTGTGCAGGCAGAGTGTAGCTCATAAGCGTGTGGTATCTGAACTGAGTTGCATACATGATGTTGAGTGACTGTTGAAGTAGTGTCTGTCGCCTTGGGGCAGGGATATCTCGAAAAGTTGCATCGATATACTCTTTCAACTTTGACTGGATACCCGAAGTGCTATTGAACCTCAGCTCGCGAAGTCTATCATCATTTTTCCACAAGTTTTCACCCAGCGTCGAGATCATCAGCTGTTGTGCAGCTGACTGGATCATCACGAGCTCCTTACGATTTTCGGATGCATATAGCCGATCGATGACCTCAGCCGTCATCGTCTGTTCGGTCATAGCTGCGATCGTATCCATGACTCCACGGTTTTTCCCCTGTGCGCCGGTGTTGATAACGAATCTAAAGTTGTACCCACCTTCAAGGAGATCTTTTTCAGACTTCATATACACCTCAAGCTCTTCGAGGAAGCCCGACATCGAGTCATTCACTTGAAAGTCTTCTTCGGTTGTATGTGAAAGTACGTCACGACCATCTGCTGTTGTGACTCGTGTAGCACTGCCCAATCTGCTGCGGGCAAATTTGTTCCGTTCTACTGTCTGAGCAGGACCAGTGCCCGTGATCGGTTGATCGATCGGATTTGTTTTGATTAGTGTGAGTGCTTGTGTGATCTTTGAATACATGGTAAAGGGATTCACATATGGATTGCCTTGAGTTGCCGCAGTTTGGAACTCCATGATGGGGTCACCCGACTGATTCACAACTTGTCCAAAGAGTATATTGTTGTTCAGAAAGTGTATCGCATCACGAAACTCATGATAGACTGCTATAGCTGCTTTTTTCTCCCTGTCTGGGGCACCAGGAGGGATAAGTGAAAGATGATATTGGTAGTATTTGCGATAGTTTTTTTCAAATTCGTCTGAGCTTTCCAATGAGCAGACGAAGTCGTACGTTCTGACGCTGCTTTTCAGAGTCCAGATTTCAGCTTCGATACGATCTCGTTCCATCTTGCTCACCGGTGTTGCCAACATCGTAGTCCTTCTGTCTTCAATAGCATTTTTTACTTGCGTCAATCTCTCATGCACAGGTCGAGAGGATCCAAGAGATCCAAGTGTGGCAGGTGTGGTAGCTGTGGCAGGTCTGGCAGGAAAATCTAGATTGTCTGTTTGTGCATAATATTCAACGGACCCAGATGTGGTATTTATCGGATCAAACACAGATGCGGTGGCACCAGTAGGTGTCCACGTAGCTACTTCACCAACTATACCAAGTCTTTTACACGAAGTTCGTAGTCTTTCTGCTATGACCTCTTTAGTTTTTTCAAAACTTTGTCTATCATAACTCAATCTATCTTCCTCTGCTCTTAGTTCATACTGACCTATGGGTCCCCGCAACGGATCGACTATGTGCCCACCCCTTCCCGACCTTCCCGCAAAGACAGGTTCCTTTCCATTATCCTCTGTGAGTGCGATGCCGTATCTTTGTCGAGAGACCTTGTCATTGAGATGTCTAAATCGCGCCACTATACCCCCTATAGGGTGACCCAAAAATTTATTTGCATTTGCTTCAGCGGCCCCGACGATACTCTGGTAAAGGAGCTCCCCAAAGTTGGCTGTGGTTGGCTCTGATAAATAGCCACAATACTGATCTTCAAAAGCAGTTTTGACTGGATCATCGCCTTTGTTTAGAGATATATAGAGAGGATTTTGAAGAATCTTGATATAAAACTTGGCCAAGAGCAATAGATTTTTTGTCTCAAAAAAGCGGGTTATAAGAAGCTCAGTCGACTTCTCAATGAATAATACGATCGCTTGTATTTGATCTTGGGTAAGTCCTTCTTTCTCTAATCCTTCCATCCCTTCCTCTGATATATTCAGAGTTTTTTGTGCAGCTTTTGCTCCGCCAGCTTTGCCTTCTACTAGATCTTTCACTGTGTCTTTCGTGAGTGCTGCTTTGAGCTGCATGATCGATTTCAAAGCATTTTTTACCACATCTTTGTCTTCCAGGTTACCAAGTGATCCCATCGTTATCTCGTGATTGATGAATGCATCCATCTTCTGCAGATCTGCAGTTGCTTCAGCGATGATCGTATCACCCCTTGTCCTGTCACCGAGTGCATAGGCTTCTTTGACCTCAGCCTCGAGCCTATGCATATCTGCATCTATCTCGCTTTTGATGTGGTGCAACAATTCTTTGCTATTTGATTGTAGTTCAGGTGACATACGTATGAGCTATTGACTCAGATTACGATCTGAGCTGATTGATAAATGACGGCAAACCTACGTGATTTGAGATGAACGCAGTCGTGAGTGATGCGGTACGAAGGAACCCATCAAAATTCGCACAGGCTAGACAGCCGGGGCGGGCCAGCGTGAAATACGCATAATCAAGTACAAACAATAGGGGAATCGCTGAAAGTAGCAGACATGTACGCCCGAGTGACCAAAAAGACTGCAACTGAGGTGCTGATCCTCGAGTGGGGATGGCGCGGTGGCGGTTATTGACCGATGAGGGTTGACGCATCTGTGCCAGTATAGGCAGAATTGTCATTGGTTTTCAAGTCGATCACGAGCTCACGAGCTCGTCCCTCGCCTACTGAGTACGTAGAAAGCTCAGGATAGGTGGTGGTGACAAACTCATGGATGATCCGTCGCTCATACGAGTTCAAGCCTCGGAAGGGGAGCGGACGACCCTGTTCTTGGACCTTGCCGGCGATCTCGGCTGCGATGGATTGGAGTCGCTCAACTTGTTTTTCACGATAATCGTTGACATTGACTACGAGCTCAGCACGGGTGCCAAGCTTGGTGAAGCAGATGACCTCAAGTATCTTCTGAAGTGATCTGATCGTGTCGCCATGACGACCGATGATGGCGGGAGCTTGCTCACCAGCGACTATGGAGATCTTATACATTCCGTCTTCTTCAACGACATCGACAGTGGCCTCAGGAACCATCATCTCGACGATCAATTTTGCTGCTTGTTGAATAGTTTCTGTTGGGTTCATGAATGATAAAAAAATTTAATACAAATATGAGACGAACACAATCCTCAACTCTTTTTCACTTCTACTTTCATCGCGTTTGATTTCTTTGTTCTGATGCCTTGAATTATAGCAAAAATCGAAAATATATTCCAGTACAAACTCAGACCAAGGGGTAAGGTATAAGAGAAATATCCGATCATGACAGGGAACATGTATTTCATCTGAGTCGTCATCGCTGATTGGAAGTCATCAGACATGCTTGGCTTCTCATTTTTCTTATCTGCATCTTTGGTTGTGGTGATTTCTTTTGATCCTTTGGCAGGCTTTGCTGCGGGGGTGGTGTATCGAGCTTGCATGTATTGCAATAATCCAGTTACCAGCGGAATGAGGAGGTAGGGTGCGTATGAGAAATTTTCAGGATGGAGTCTCAGTCCCGACTGGAGACTGAACTCAAACATCTTGTGTGATGCGGGACTTGTCGCTAGATTGAATATGAAAAAGTTCGGGTCGAGTTTTTTCACTTCTAGAAGTGGCGTATAGAGCAATTTGTTCAGCTTGGCCAAATCTACAGCGCTCGCAGACGCAGACACAAATTGATTAAGAGTCTGATAGAGACCGATAAATACCGGAATCTGGACGATGGCAAATAGACATCCACCCATCGGATTGACACCGTGCTCTTTGTACAAATCCATCTGTGCCTGTTGGAGACGAGTTTTGTCATCTTTGTACTTGACGCCAAGCTCATCGATCCGAGGCTTGAGATCGGCCATCTTTTTTTGTGTCTCGACCTGCTTCGCAAAGAAGGGATTGAAAGCGAGGCGGATGCTGGCTGTCAGGGCAACGATCGCAAAGCCAAACGGGTACGCTATACCGAACGTCACAAATAGCTTGTGAAAAGCCAACAGTGCGTTGAGGATAGGTTGGACGATGATTGTTTCAAACATGATGAAGGGGATATTGATTGATAAATTGATCTATTGCATGGTGGCTAAAGATGTGTGAAAGCATGGAGCAGCGTGTATGAGATCATTTTCCGCTGATAGCCAAAACCTTGCGTCCGATTGATCGACGTCTTTTCAAGACTTGGCGACCCTTGACCGAAGACATCCGAGCCATGAATCCATGTTTGCGAATACGTTTGAGTTTTTTTGGTTGATAAGTGCGTTTCATAGCTTTAAGTTATTGAATTTATATTGATAATCTGTGAGTTATGTCACTTTGTTATCATCTGCACCCTTCGCTATTGGGATGGCTACGGGTATAACCACTCGTACGTTCATTTTTATGCAAAATGAACTAAGATTGGTAAACTCGCTTCGCTCAGACAGAGACAACTCTAAAAATGATGATCCAACAGTCACCGTGAAGCTTATTTTCTCTAGCTTGAGTTTGAACATTATAACCTACGAATCTATTTTTTTGGTGACGATTTGTGTCTTGATTGCCGCTACAACAAACGGAATAAACGGCTCAAGCATGTCCAGACACGAAACGAATATGTGGCGCATAGTGCCGATGACTTCAGTATCACCTGACCTGAGCGACATCTTTAGCTGCTCAATATATACATCAGCAAATCTGTGCCAGACAAACTCGTGTAGTGACACAAATGCAGCTGAAAACTCAAACGCATCCATATTTTTTTCATATGTACTTTGTAAAGCTGTATGTTCATCCACCAATGACGCAAGTGACTTTTTGGTCTCGTTGGCGTCGATAGATCCTCGTACGCCTTGATCTGCGGGTAGAAATCCCTGATCCATAGTGAGAAATCTTCCGATATTCCAGATTTTATTCACAAAGTTGCGCATACCGCGCACTTTATCTTCTGACACACTCAGATCGGCGCCAGGTGTCGTCTCGAAAACGAGAGCTGCCCGAAGCGCATCGGTGCCATATGTTTGAGTGAGCTTGAGCGGGTCGACGACATTGCCTTTGCTCTTGCTCATCTTTTGACCTTTGCCATCACGGACAAGACCGTGAAAGTAAATATGCTTAAAAGGAGATTTGCCTGTCATATATATCCCCAACATCATCATCCGAGCAACCCATGCACGAGCGATATCGTAGCCTGTCTCCATGACTGTTGTGGGGTAATACCGGTCAAATACACCTAGCTTCTGAAGTGTAGCAAAAGGCCACTGTCCTGAAGAAAACCATGTATCAAATGTATCAGGATCCTGCTCCCACAATCCCGACTCTACTAGTTTTTTTTGTTTTGCTTCGTCTACCTCTATCTGCCACTCTCCTGTTTTTTTGTGTTGAAAGGCGGGGATACGGATACCCCATACGATCTGACGACTGATATTCCAATCGATGAACTCATCGAGATTTCTTTTGAGTACCTCAGCAAATCGATCTGGATGTACTTGGGTCTCACTACTTTCTAGTGCTTGTATGGCTGCCTTGGCGAGTGGCTTCACTTTGATATACCATTGTTTTTTGGGAAGTGGCTCAAGCACTGATTTGCACTTGTAACACTTTTTGAGAACCATCTGGTGAGCTACTTCTTTGACCAGGAGTCCTTGTTCTTTCAGCTCTTGGACAATCTTTTCACGAGCTGCTTTGGCCTTCATCCCGTCATAATGAGTATGAGTGCCATATATCCGACCATCAAACCCAATCACTTGGATCAGCGGGAGTTTGTGCCGGAGGCCAACCTCCAGATCATTTGCATCATGTGCAGGAGTGACTTTGACTGCTCCAGTCCCAAAAGTCATCTCAACAGTCGTATCAGCTATCACGGGTATTTTGCGATCAACGATAGGGAGTGTCACATCAGTACCGATCAGACTCTGATATCTCGTATCATCAGGATGGACCATAACTGCAACGTCTCCCAAAAGGGTCTCAGGTCTGGTAGTTGCGATGGTGATGGGACCATACGAGATATGATAGAGGGTACCCATCACTTCCTCACTCTCGACCTCAAGGTCTGAAAAGCTTGTCCCATCTCGACAGCAGTAGCTCACGAGTCTGTCAGCTCGATAGATCAGTCCATCATCAAACAATTTCTTAAAGGTTTTGTGGACAATTGCGATGATATCAGGGTCGAGCGTATAGCACTCTCGGCTCCAGTCGAGTGAGAACCCAAGCATATTCAACTGTGATCTCATCGTGCCCTTGCTCTGTGCTACAAACTCCTCGATCAGGTGATATAACGTATCCCGGTCATAATCAAAACGACTCTTGTCCTGCTTGGCTAACTGTTTTTCAAAGACAAACTGCGTCTCAATACCTGCGTGGTCAGTCCCTGCGACCCAGAAAACGTCCTTGTTCTTTTGGCGTGCACGACGGCACATGATGTCCTGAAATACATACATCGCATGACCGACATGAAGACTCCCGTTGGCGTTGGGTGGAGGAAACACGATACAAAACGGTTCTTTGTCGCTCTGTGGGTCAGCCTTGAACAGCTGCTCTTTGTCCCACAGATCGCGGATTATCGGCTCCCATTGGTCTGGAAGATAGGCTTTGTCCATGACAATACTATAAAGTATGAAACGGAAAATACAAGAAACCACAGTTAAATCCAGCATATTAGAGTGCGTTTTAAGATTTTTTTCTTCATCAACACTCTCCGCAGTCGTGACTGCAACTAGTATAACCACTCGTACGTTCATTTTGGGGTTTGTTTATTGCAAAATGAACTACGATTGGTAAACTCGCTTCGCTCAGACAGAGATTCATTCAAAAAATCTTAAATCGCACTCTGAAACACT
>CAZJWN010000001.1:402-79092 GCA_964550105.1 uncultured Gammaproteobacteria bacterium | reverse complement strand
ATACGTTCAAACAGATAGAAAATAGTTTGGTCGGGGAATCTACAGAATACTCATGTATCCATATCCCAGCATCACGAAAATTGTGACAAGTTCGCCGAGATGACATGCGTGGTTGGCGTACGGGATGAAGGGCGTAACCACTGTATTTGTGAATTTGGAACAAGGAACGTATTTGAAGTTGGTCTTGTAATTTTGTAGGAGTTGAGTACCATTCGTGGTGTCAGACATGCAGTAAATCTGCATCTGGCAAGTTTTTGATTTCGTAAAGTACACATTATTTTATGGACTGGCTCCAATCTTTTTTATCCTGGTACATCTACATGTTCCTTGTGGGGCTCATTTTTTATCCACTGACGAGAAAGATATTCTCGCGTACTGTCGACGGTGGGTATGCCTTTGCCAAAGTCATCGGAATCCTCGTGGTGAGCTATGTGATGCTTGTCATCGGTGTACTGAGGATAGCGCCATTTAGCCGCGAGGTGATCATGGGGATACTCCTCATCGTCGCATTTGTGTCATATCGCCGTCTCACCAAAGGCGGAGTACTAGAGCAGATAGAAAAACACTCCTCAGTCATAAACTGGATAGTGCTCGAGGAGCTTTTATTCTTCTTTGGACTACTTGCATGGACCATGGTACGTGGTCAGGAGCCATCTATCCATGGACTCGAAAAGTTTATGGACTTTGGTTTCATGCAGTCAATCGGTCGATCTATCTATTTTCCTCCACTTGATATGTGGTATGGCGCAGACGCGACTGCTCCCAACGGATTTCCTATCAACTACTACTATTTTGGCCATCTCACCGGAGCAGTACTCATCAAGCTGACGGATATATATCCAGCGGTCGGGTATAACCTGATCCTCGCGAACATACTTGGACTGTCGATGTCGACAGTTTTCTCGATCATAGTGAATCTGATCACGTTTGCCGAAGCACAGATGCATCACGGCCTCAAAACAAGCATGAAGAAACTGGTGATGTACGGAGTGCTTGGTGCATATGTGCTGAATCTGGCTGGTAACGCGCATACCTTTTATCTTTTTACCAAAGGATACCCAAATGAATCACCTCTTCCTCCCTGGGATGCAAAAGTGGTAGCAGATATACCCAAGCTCGTCTCGAGTGTTCAGAATAGATTTCCCGATGTACTGATGGGATTGCAGGAGTACTCAAAGTATTGGTATCCAAATGCCACTCGATTCATACCCTACACCATCCATGAGTTTCCGTCATATTCATACATAGTTGCAGATCTTCATGGTCATGTGTTTGATATCCCTTTTGTACTGCTCAACCTGGCGGTCATACTGCTGATCGTCGCACCGATCATCGCTCGACGACATTTTGGACATGTGTCAGATACCGCAAACCAGAAACCAAAAGCCAAGTCGGATGATACAAGCGAGACGCATTTTCAAACATGGTGGAAGAGATGTGTAAATGCTCATGTTCCACTGAGTGTCTTCTTTGGTTTCATGGCTGCAGTGCACTACATGACAAACGCATTCGATGGACCAATATACATATTGCTTGCTACAGTAATACTGTTTCTGATTCATCGGTTCTCGAGAACATTTTGGGTAAATGTCGCCATCATGGCGTTCGCGTTTTTCTTTTTCGCGTCACCATTTACACTTTTTTTCAAACCATTTGTATCAGGAATCGGGGTAAACTGTGGGTACCCGCTCATCCAAACACTAGCGAAGGGCATCACTCCCTACAAGCTCGGACCATTTATCTTTGAGAAAGGCAACTGTCAAGTCACTGCGCTCTATCAACTACTCATCCTGTGGGGACACTTCTGGATCCATGCGGTGCTACTGACCATCACACTCTGGTATTTGAGACGAGCCAAACACTTTACTCCGGTGACTGCTACCAGTCTTCTGGTGATGGTATTGTTTGTATTTGGCACAGGACTGATCACGATACCGGAGTTTTTCTACATCAAAGACATATACCCGACCCACTTTCGAGCAAACACTATGTTTAAGATGGGGTACCAAGCCTACCTCATGATGTCGATAGGGTGTATATACGCGATCTGGCGCATGAGGCACGTGCATGTGCGATGGTTCCGCATATTTTCACGAGTCATCTCAGGCATCTTTATCATACTTGTGTTGGTGTATATGAGGTTTGGTGTAGCTGCATACTATGGCAATCTCGATAAACCAGTGAAACTAGATGGCACTGCCTGGCTCAAGGATCAATACCCGGAAACTCACGAAGTGATAGAGTATTTCAACACACAAGTCACCGGTCAGCCAGTGATCCTCGAGGCACAAGGTGATAGCTATACTGATTACAATGTGATTTCTTCATATACAGGATTGCCCACCGTAGCTGGATGGTGGGTCCATCAGTGGCTCTGGCGCGGGACATCTGATGTCGTCGGTCGTCGTATCCCTGATATAGAACAACTCTATCGCTCGACAGACATCGATCTGACGCGCATGTTGATCCGCAAGTACAAAATCAAATACGTAGTCGTGTCTGAGCTCGAAAGAAAGAAGTATGAATCAGGCGACCTCAAGATCGACGAAGAGAAATTTAAAACGCTTGGTCGTGAAGTCTTCCGCAGTACCAATGCAAAAGCTATCGTGTATCAGATCAACTGATGCCCGACTAACGATAAGTGACCTTAAGTTTCGCGATTGCTTGGTCTGTCAGCCCAAGGGACTTGAACCATTCATTTACTTCACTTTTCACATCTTCTTCGACTACTTTTGAAACGGTTACGGCGAAGTATCCTCCTTGTTCATCGACAAAATCCGTGGTGACAATAAATCTATCAGTACTGTAAGGTGTTTGATTCGAGATAACAATATCAGGTCTAACAATTATTTCTTCAGTCTGAAGCTTGTCATGCAGTTGTTTATCAAACGTATCGGCCTGCTTGCCAGTAGGAAGGGTTTCAAATATCAGAGTTGTGGTGATCTGTGGATCGACCGTTGGGATGGGTGCATCTGTTGGTGTAAGAGTAGGAGTGACGATAACTTCAGGAGTTTGGTCAGGTGTTGATCGTCTGCTAAGGTATAAGAAGACTATAGTCAACACAACAAACAGAAGGATTCCTACTCGGAGAACTATTTTTTGCTTATTCATAATTTAATAATTATTGATCATTTACCGCTTACGTAACCATCCTGTTACGTTATTAGTAATTGCGACACGTCGCATATTAACTACCCCAGGAGAGTAGTTTGCTTCAGCAACTTCAATATTAGTTGGATTAAACACCTGTGAAATGTATGCGATATGCCCGTAATAACTCCCTCCACAGACGGGATAGCCATTAACTATGTCCTGCCAGATGACCAAATCACCTGCAACTGGAGGACCACTTGTCCGGGAGATGAATTTGTAGGTATTACTGTCTCTGGCTTGAGCGCATGCGTTGCCACGCTGTTGTGGATCGACTCCATTCAACTCTAGGGCTGAGGCAAAAGCAAACCCGACACATTGGAGGTATATAAATGAGCGGGCAGAACTTTTGATTAGAGATTTTGGCATCTGGCTAAGATTTGTATTATCGATGCAGTTGGCATTGGAGCTCGTGACCTGTCCGCCAGTACACTTTGATTTAATATCATTGACCATAACCTGGGCATTTAGATTTTGACTCGAACATGGGTTGCCCTGTTCATCAACAGGACTTCCTTGACTGCACAGTGATGGTTCAGTTTTTGGCTGAACACTGATTTTTTGTTGTAATGCTTTGATAAACGTCATTGCGCCAATATTTTGATATGGGGTAGGTGAAGTACATTTGCGGCCGTCCTCACAATAAATCACATACATCGTTGCGTGACGTTCATCAAAACACGCAAATGGGTAGAGATGATCGTCAAATAGGAACTTTGGTCCACATCCAGTGTAGAGGCCACCGGTCTCTGGTTTTGGGGTATTTCCTATACACTGTGTATTGCCTGGGCCGTTATAGAGAGCAAATGCTGCTGAGATGAGCTCAAACTCACCTGCACCTGATCGAGCAATATTTTTTGCATACGACATTTTTTCTTTAAAGTGCTCAGCAGCATAGAGTGCGGAGTTAAGTAAAGAACTAAATCCACAACCAGATCCGATAGGAATCGTAAACTTAGCCTTTCCCGCACTTTGAGTTGTACAGATATTACCAACATCCGGCTCAATCTCTCCAATCACTCGTCCACTTACCAAAGACCCCCTTGGATTGAAGCTTCCCCCCGTTTCAACATTGTGCAAAGCAGCGATCACCTCCCAAGGGAGATCGGACTGATCTGCTACCTCTTTGTAAATAGCGACAATATCGGGATAAGAAAGTGCATTGGAAACAACTCTATTTGCTTTGGTCTGACAAAGAGAAGTTAAAGGATCATTCATATCCTCTGGGATCAATCCGGCAGTAATCAACGGAGAAGCTGAAAGATCTACTTCTGTATTTCCTGGTTCAGATCCAGGATTCTCTTTGATCGTCCCATCCTCAGCGACACAGATCGGCACAGGTGGCGACCGCGTTTCGTCTTTTACATAGCTACCTTGTATACATCCATTTCTGTCGATAACATTTTTGGAAGTGCTAAATGACAACGTATCGAGGATCATCTTGATCGCAGTCCCAATATTGGTTTCTGCGTGCGCGACTCGAATCAAAGAAAAGCTGAATACCACAACTAAGACGAGAAAGATCGTAGATCTCTTAACGCATTTGACAACTGATACAAAAGTATTCATAATGGGTACACTATGGCGATCATTGATTCTATAAAAAAACTAACCCCCACGTCAAACCCAAATACACCACCAGCACCTGCAGTCAACCCTGTACCGCAGTATGTAGCGCCTGCAAATACCCCAAACCCACCTGTGGCTGTGCCCGAGAAAAAGGCTGATGCTGCTGAGGTAGCGCGCCAGGCATACATCGCTAGCTTGCTCAAGACAAATCAGTCGGCACCAGTGGCTCCAAAGGATCCAGTAAATACAGCGTCAAGCAAAGCAACTGTACCACCATCTACTGATAAAAGTAAAAATCAACCAGATCAAGTCAATACATCTTCCAAGCCTGCTGAATCTCCACAAGAGTCACCTTTGGTAGCTAGTGCTGGGGTGGCAGTCGCAGGCACACCAGCTGATGTGTCGAAACAAGCCCTCATGGACCTCATGACACATCTCACTGCTAGATCAAACAAGTGTATCGCGCTGGCTCAAGCCAAGGCTAAAGAGCTCCAGTGTGAGGATGTCGATGGAGAACACATGCTCGTGGGTCTACTGACAGACAGTGCCGTATACAAGATCATTACTGATCTACAAGTACAGCCCGCCAAGATTGAAACGGAACTTGCCCCTTTGTTCAAACGCACCGATAAACCAACCGTTCCTCAACTCTCTGCTCGTCTGAAACATATTCTGGATGCTGCACATACTGATGTGCGCAAGGTCGGTCTCGAATTTGTTGCACCTGAACACATTTTATTTGCCTTGTTGCAAGATGGTGAGGGGGCTGCCGCACGCGTGCTCAGTAAACTGGGAATCACGGTGGGCGATCTTTCAAAAAAAGTCTATCCAGATGCTCCCGCAGCGGGACCAAGCGGCCTCGGATCTGCAAAGTCGGCAAGTGGCACGAATCCAAACGACCCGCAAAGCACTCAATCAAAAAGCGCGCTAGCAGAATACACGATTGACTTGACAGAAAAAGCCAAACGAGGTGAGTTTGATCCTGTAGTTGAGCGATCTAGCGAAATAGAGCGAGTGGTACACGTACTTTCTCGTCGCACCAAAAATAACCCCGCGCTCATCGGTGAACCAGGCGTAGGTAAAACAGCCATAGTCGAGGGCCTTGCGCAACAAATAGTATCTGGTCAGGTCCCAGCAGTATTACTCGGGAAAAGATTATTGCAGCTTGATCTCATGGCAGTGTTGGCGGGTGCCTCCCATCGAGGCGAGTTTGAGCAGCGGATGAAAGATGTTATCGATGAAGTAGTCGCTGCCAACAATGAAATCATCATGTTCATCGATGAAATGCACACGATCGTGGGTGCAGGAGCGGGTGAAGGGAGTGGCGATGCCGCGAATTTCTTGAAACCAGCACTAGCACGCGGTGATATGCAGCTCATCGGCGCAACCACGATCACCGAGTATCGTAAATATATTGAAAAAGATCCCGCACTCGAGCGGAGATTTCAGATAGTGCAGGTAGATGAGCCGACCGAAGAAGCCGCGATCAAGATGATTATGGCAACTAGAGCCAAGTACGAGAATTTTCACAAAGTCAAAATACCCGATAATGCTATAGAGGCAGCAGTAAAGCTATCCAAACGCTATGTAGGTGACAGGTTTCTTCCTGATAAAGCCATCGATTTGATCGATGAGTCTGCATCTGCAGTGCGACTACCTCTCATGTCACTTCCTGTGGAGATAGGCTCACTCCAATCTCGGCTTGCCCAGTGGGAAAGTGAGAAAAGCACAGCGACAGCGAAGAATGACTCTGTTCGGGTGAAAGTGTTAACGAATAAAATCGCAGCAGTGACACCGCAACTCACTGAAAAACAAGATGAATACAATCGTAAGAAGACACAATCTGTAAGTGAAGTAACAGAGGATATAGTGAAAGACGTCGTATCACGATGGACAGGTGTCCCCGTATCGAAGATGTCGAGTGGGGAATCAACCAAGCTCACGCAATTGGAAAAGACTATGCATCTACGGATGATAGGTCAGGAAAGAGCAGTAAAAGCGGTGGCAGCTGCGGTCCGTCGCGGACGTGCTGGGCTCAAGTCAAATGCCCGCCCGATTGGAAGCTTTATCTTCCTTGGCCCATCAGGAACTGGTAAAACTGAACTTGCAAAGACACTAGCAGAAGTGCTATTTGGACTCGATGATGCCATGATTCGATTTGACATGACAGAGTTTATGGAGAAGCACGAGGTAGCAAAGTTGCTGGGCCCACCTCCCGGATATGTTGGCTATGAAGAGGGTGGCAAGCTCACTGACGCTGTGCGTCGCAAACCATACTCTGTCATCCTATTTGATGAAATAGAAAAGGCACATCCAGATATTTTCAATATCTTGCTTCAAGTACTAGATGACGGTAGACTCACCGATAACAAAGGTAGAACTATTTCTTTCAAAAACACTGTTGTCATCTGTACTTCCAATATCGGTAGTGTCATGATTCAGGACCAACTCCTCAAGCAATCAGCTACGCAGCAAGGTCCAGATGCCCCAGCTACAGCAGATACAGAGGTGGTAGCTGGATCACAAGAAACAAAGCGTGCAGATGGTGCTGATGGAGTGAATACCGAATATACAGGTATGAAACCAGAAGATATTGATGTTGCGATGCGCGGACAGAAAGCCAATCTTGATGAACCCGATCTACCTACCGGACATCAATTCGCAGATGAACAAGATGGCGATGTATCAGCCAAAGACTATACCAAGCTCAAAGATATGGTCATGGGTGAACTGCGCAAGTTTTTCCGACCTGAACTCATCAATCGGTTTGATGAGGTGGTGGTATTTGAGCCACTCCAGTTCAAACATATGAAGAAGATCGTTGAGCTACAACTCAAGACGCTTTCAAAACTTTTGGAGGAGCAAAACCTCGGTTTGACCGTGACAGACAAAGCCAAAGAACAAATCGTCATCGCCGGTTTTGACCCAGTATATGGTGCACGACCTCTGCGACGAGCTATCCAGCGTCTATTGGAAAACCCAATCTCTGAGATGATCATCTCCAAGGGAGCTACCGAAGGTGACATCATAGTGATAGATTATGTGGACGATGAGTTTACTTTTGCTGCTGAAAAGCCAAAACAAATCCTCCATGATTCGGATTCACATGAACCTGGAGTCAAAAAGCTTGTGGCATATCGCTGTACAACGACTGGACATGAGTTCACTACCGAGGTGAGCGAGCACGCAACTGTCATATGCCCGGTCAATGTGAAAGAAAAAGTAGAGAAAAAAGACAGCGTCTCTCAGCAGCCAGTGCATATAGATACTGTAGTAGCATCAAAACAGGTTGAACAACCACACGCCGAGGTGACACCAAAAACCATGAGCACGGGTGATCAATACGCCCAAAATTATCAGGCAGCATAGCATCCATGGAGCATACACCTCGACTCATCGCTCAGTGTATCAGTGTGGGATCTGGCATACTGAAATCTGGGGCAACCTGTCCGTCTGGTATGTCTGAGAAACTCAACAAATGCTATTCCACTATTTGTGGACCCATCCCAACTGTCGCCCCTGCCGTCTCTGGCACACCCGGAGATGGGTTAACCATAGGATGGTTGATTGGGGTCCTCATGTCATATATATATCCATTTGCAGGCATCTTGCTATTTTTTGTGATTGCCTCAGCTGGATACGACTATATCCTGTCATCAGGCGAACCAGAAAAACTTACCAAAGCCCAATCGAAGATGTTGTATGCACTCATTGGATTTATCATTCTCGTAGTCTCATATATGTTAGTGAGAGTAGTAGGTACGGTACTAGGGCTCGATCTACCATTTTGACATGCTCATCGATAGTTATTGTGTGCTGATATATGATAAGATATGAGTCATGAATTAGTCTGAGCGTGACATGTACCCCGAAAGGGGATTTTTTTCGGCTTGCTCATATCCAAGAGTATGACAGAAACAGAATTAAACATAAAAAAACCAATTGTTATCTCAGTTGGCGGAGCATTTCTTGTTCCAGATACAGGGATCAACACAGATTTTCTCATTGAACTTAACTCGCTCATTCGTAGGTATGTTGCAAAAGGATTCAGGTTTTTTCTCGTTGCTGGTGGAGGTAAAACGGCCCGCCAATATCGCGATGCCGGCAAAGCCGTCAATCAGCATATGTCAAATCACGATTTAGACTGGTTGGGAATACATGCTACGCGTCTTAATGGACATCTTCTTAGGACTATTTTTGAAGACATTGCCCATCCACGTATGATAGAAAACTATCATCATCGACTTGAAAACTGGGTTGAGCCGATTGTTATTGGTGCAGGATGGAAGCCAGGATGGAGCACGGACTACTGTGCAGTATATCTGGCACAGGATTATCAAGCAGCACCGATAATCAATCTGACAAACGTAGACTATATCTATAACAGCGACCCCAAGACCAATCCGAATGCAAAAGCATTGCATAAAATCACTTGGAAGCAGATGGGGTCGATTGTTGGAACTACCTGGACACCAGGGATGAATGCACCGTTTGATCCGATTGCCTCACAACTTGCCGCAGAGCACGACATTGATGTAATTATCGCCAATGGCTCAGATCTGACAAATCTTGAGCATATACTCGATGGGAAATCGTACAGAGGAACGCTTATTACAAAAAAAGACTAATCAAGCACCGAGAATTTGGCTGATACAGCCTCAAAACCGTACCCGAATTCAACTCTTTGAGTATGGTCTCTAGTACAATAAGTGACCCTATATGCTCCTCAACTCACTCGAGCTCCGTCACTTTCGCTGTCATCGTAGTCATATCCAATCGAGATTTTCTCCACACCTCAATCTGATCGTAGGTCCAAATGCGACAGGCAAAACATCGATACTCGAGGCAGTATATATGTTATCGCAAGGGCGAGGTTTTCGTGAAGATGATGAGATTGAGCTGCTGACTGTGGATCGTGATGATGGTTTTGTAAGCGCATCATACTTGATCGGCACGGATACAAAACACGAAGCCGTAGTGACATATCAAAGAGACGAGCTGAATTTACAAAAAAAATATTTCATCGATAAAGCGCCGACCACCATAGGAAAATTCCGTCGGAGCCAAGTTCCTGCAGTATTGTTTGCCCCTCACCACCTGGACATCATCACGCACTCGCCTTCATACCGGCGTGAATACCTCGACACTGTCATCGCCAGGATCGACCACATCTACGCGAAGGCTATCCGAGAGTACACAGTCGCACTCCGTAAGCGCAATATGTTGCTTGAGGAGCTCATGGATACACAGACACGCCAGCAACAATTGATTTTTTGGAATACATACCTCATAGAACGTGCGAGTATCATCACCATGGCTAGAAAGCGGTACATCGATATGCTCAATGATGCGAATCACTTTGCACATCGTTGGTTCAAGATCATTTATCATGCCAACACCCTCACTGCGAGTAGATTGGCTGAAAAGCAAGAGACAGAGATTGTGGCACGGCGGACCTTGATTGGTCCTCAGAAGGATGACATTGAGATACTACTCGCAAGTCAGGGATCATCGACTGCCGACCCGACCAGCTTCCGCAATGTGCACCATTTCGGTTCACGGAGTCAGCAACGACTCGCACTACTGTGGCTCAAGATCCGCGAGATCGAGCACCTTGAAACAATCTTGAAAAGCAAACCATTGCTCTTGCTCGATGATATTCTTTCGGAGTTTGATGAGTCCAATAGGAAGCTTATTTTGGAACTCATTCCTCGATTCCAGACTATCATGACAAGCACAGAGGAAGATTTCCTTGATCATGCATTGGTACCCGAGTCACTACTCATTCGGGTATAATCCTGGCTGGGAGAGGTGACAGAGTGGTCGAATGTATCAGTTTCGAAAACTGACGTAGTCGCAAGGCTACCGGGGGTTCGAATCCCCCCCTCTCCGCAAGCTAGGAAATGTCTTTATTACACACTGAATAGATGCACATGGTGCGAGCTTCAACACATCCTATGCTCTTCGCTCGTAAATGTCGCTCTCCCATATTGTTTACCATTGAATTTGATAAAATGATAAGCAATCGGTTAAAAAATCGCATATTGAAATTTCAATAAGCAAATTTGCTTATATGAATAAAATCTATACATCGGGTATTGTTCCATTTACACCTGATGGCTTGATTGGACTACAACGACGAGCTAAGTGGAACCAAAAGAATAATGAAGACTACGCATTCTTAGGTGGACGACGCGAAACGAAAGCCAATGGTGAGTTTGAGTCCGCTGAAGAAGCCATGGTTCGAGAGGCCTATGAAGAGCTCAAAATGAAACCCAAGACGTATGAGTCCATTGGCGAACTTGAAAAAGATCGAGTCAACGAAGTGTGCGTTCAAGAAACGTTTATGGTACCTGTAAAAGATATTAGCGAATTGAATGATTATGAAGGTCTTGGGATTGAGGCTTTCACTATACAACAAGCTCGTCGCTTGCATATGAATCCTGGAGATGATCTGGTTCTTGATCAAATTCAGAGATACTTTACTCAGAAAAATATTTCTTAGTTTTCAAGCTTACTCAATTGTTTATATTAGAAATCAAATGAACACCAAATTTACAATATCATTAATGATGAATATTTGACCGTAAACTTGCCCCACCAACTTTTCAGAAGGTATAATTGACATTACCCTTGTCAACAACACCACCAAGTTTTATATTGAGATCACAAGCATAAAGTTTAATTTTGCCATGAAATATAAGGACATTCTAGAATTTTCAAAAAGGACTAAAGCAGATGCTGCAGCCCTACTTAAAAGGACGAACTTGATTACTATCTTGGAAAGATATGGGAAGGTGATAGTGAGCGGAAGCTATGAATATGACTTGATGTGGGGACCTGATATTGACATTACAGTCATCTGCAAAGATACCAGAAAATCTTCATTGGACGCACTGAATCAAGTTGTTGCAGCTCAGTTGGCACAGAAATATAAATACTCCGATTTTGTGACATTTAAAATGGAGAAAAGGCCCGAGTCATACATACTTAATCTAATTTTACCCTTTCATGACAGAGAATGGGAAATAGAAATTTGGTTTTTCAATACAATTCCCAATACCCAAAAAGAACTCAGCGATTTGATAAAGGCGAAGTTAACTGAGCAGAATAAGATGAAAATCTTAAATATGAAAGAAAAAAGAGAAAGAATTGGCCTCACCAAACAATCCCTAAGCAGCGCTGATATATATAAAAGCATTTTGGTCTGACACAAATCATAAAAGAATATAAGACTAGAGAAGTCAGAGGTCGTCCTGTCAACAGAAATCGGTTAGTAAGGTAAGTATATCTATCCTCGATTCTTTATCCAGAGCCAGACGATAGATCCTAAAGTAGAGAAGAGACCTAAGCTATATATCACTATAGCTGGTCTGATGATGCTTTGTATGATACGTGTATCTGCGACCAAGCCATAGTAGCTCAAAGAGTCGAAAATGTATTTTTCTCCCTTTACAAAAGCTCCCCGAACAGACCCCACTATCATTGAGGGCAACTGTACAAGATCTTGTGTCTTGAGATAAGCTGTAGAGGATGCTTCGTTTTGAGGTGGGGAAGGTTCATCGGCGATATACGGTACTTGCAATCGGTTGAGTACTGATGTGGGGTTGAAGTTCCCGATAGATGGTGTAGGAGCGATGCTGGCCCCTTTTCCGGTACCTACCGTTGATGTTGGAGCGATAGTCGTAGGGTTTGATGTAGAACCTGAAGCGGGGATAAATGCTGGAGGAGGCGTGGGCGTACTTGGAAGTGTAGGAGTTGCAGTTGGGGTCGGGGGTTTGGGAGTCACATCGGGTGTGGGACTTTGATAGGGAACATCAAGATCGCCAGAGGGTATAGTAACATTTGGGGGGAAGTATGGATTGCCATCGATGATCCATTGTGCGTGTATAGTTGAAGGCATCAAAATCAACCATGACACCCCCACAACTACCCAGAAAACGGTCACAAGTCGCCAACTCATGGCTATATGCTACAGTGTCAAAGCACCTATTTGCAACATGCATATAGCGCACCGGTTTATCACCTTTCAAATTAGCCGTTACAGGACAGATGATATGATATGATGTTGTTAATGGTGATTTAGTATTTATTTTGACTTATGACACTGTCTGCGAAGTTGTTTTTACTCACTTTCTTGCTAGTTGCCGTAGTAATCGTAGGCTTGTATGTGAAAAACCAATCATTGTTTCAGTCAGGTGTGAATACGATTCAGAATCAAGGGATGCCCACGACCACACCAGTACAGTCTGATAACCCGATGGGACTACCGACAGACCCCGAGACAGGTACCGTGATGCTACCCACGGGTCATCAGTTTCCTCTCTTTGGTATAGCGAACTCAACTGCTGGAGGTAGGCTTTCCTCAGCTACAGCGTGTGGGTTGCTCCAAAAAGTATTGGGGTGTTATCTTGAAAAAGCACCAGAACTTGCACAGGGCTATGAGCAGTATTCCAAAGGAGATCTCTATCCAGATAGCCCACCAGCCGTTCAAGAGTCAAAGTGCAACGCGATCCTGATGGACTTGTCTGAAAAAACAAATAAGCAATCCCTACAAGCAGGCTGTATCTGGTGATTAGCCGAGCTGTTCAGTATAATGATGCGATGAATGACCTCAAGACTTTTTTACTCCTCGCTACTTTGACGGCTCTTTTCATGCTGATAGGCTCACTACTCGGTGGTCGGAGCGGGATGTGGATCGGACTCATCGTCGCAGGTATCAGCAATCTAGTAACATATTTCTTCTCAGATCGGATGGTCCTGAGTCAATTCCATGCAAAAGAAGTGACTCAATCACAACAACCTCAACTTTTTCATATTGTAAAGAGATTGACCACACAAGCTGGTCTGCCGATGCCAAAGGTATATATGATCGATATGCCTACGCCCAATGCATTTGCGACAGGTCGCGACCCCTCACATGCCGCAATCGCCGTCTCTCCCAGCATCATACAGATGATGACTGAGGATGAGCTGACCGGAGTGCTTGCACACGAACTCGGCCATGTGAAAAATCGGGATATTTTGCTTTCTTCTATGGCAGCGACACTCGCTGGCGCGCTATCCTATATGGCACAAATTGCTTCATTTGGCAATTTCCGAAGAAATAGTGACTCAGGAGATAGAGGAGGGAACCCACTTTCGCTTTTGTTTATCATCATTATCACTCCGCTCATAGGCACACTCTTGCATATGGCTATATCACGACAGCGTGAATATGCGGCAGATGAATACAGTGCGAGATTGACACGCAAACCCCAAGATCTTGCCAGTGCTCTAGCCATCTTGGGTGGTGTGGCAGCAAAACGCCCTTTACTTGGATCGTCAGCAGAACAATCTTCAGCGCATCTTTTCATCATCAATCCTTTTGAAGCATCTTTTATCCGAAGTTTGTTCTCTACTCATCCGCCACTTGCTGAGCGTATCCAGAGACTGAAATCACTTCACATATGAAACATATCGTTATCGTTGGTGGAGGATTCACCGGAGTAACTACTGCGGTAGATATCGCCAAGAAAAGGCTGAAGGATATTAAAATCACTCTAGTAACACCCCGAAGTTATTTTGATTACTATCCTGGACTTTTTCACCTTTTGACAGGCTTTTCAGTGAAGCAACTTGCAATACCATACGACTATATTTTTGAAGGAACGGGTATTATCCATGAAAAAACTGAAGTGACGAGTATCAATCAATTTAAAAAATATATTTGCACAGGAAAAGACACAGAAATCCACTTTGATTATCTGGTGCTTGCACCAGGATCAGTGACGAACTATTTCGACATGGGAGAATTCAAAGATAAACTACATACGGTGACAACCGTAGACGATGTGCTTGAGCTGCGACGAAGTATTCATGAGATGTTGACTATCAGCCATTTTGACCAGTCAAAATCTTCCCCCGGTGGGGAAGTTATCGTCATTGGTGGAGGACCAAATGGGACTGAGTCAGCAGCAGAAGTGGCTATTCTAGTAAAACAAGTGGCTGATGCATATCAGATCGATCCGACAACAGTCCATACGAGTCTCTATGTATCTGGAGATCGTGTGACCCCGATGTTCGATGCTCAGGTGTCAGATATTTTGCATAAAAAACTAGTGAGTCTTGGAGTAGATGTTGTTTACAATAAGCGAGTGACTCCAGACGAGATGAAAAATGAGCTCATGCCTGATGTCGCATCTAAAAACCGTTTAGTAATCTGGTCTACTGGTATGAAGCTTGCGCCATTGGCAAGCCAATTGACGGGGTTTCAGAAAGATAAGCGTGGAAAAATGATAGTTGATGAATATCTCCGTGCAAAGCTTGATGATGGAACAGTGGTAGATAGTGTGTTTGTGGGGGGAGATTTAGCATGTACTGAATACTCAGGTCTGGCTCAAACGGCACATCATGATGGCCATGCGATTGCTCAAAATATCATCGCACACATACAGCGGAGATCACTTCACACCTATAGACCAAAGAACCTCGGTTATATCATAGCGATGGGCAGAGATTGGTCGCTTTTTGTCAAGGGAAAGTTGCATCTTTCGGGCAGACTCATCTGGTATTTGCGAAGACTGGTCGATCTCAAATCGTATTTACAGATTCTGCCGATCAGTAAAGCCATAGCCATATTTCGTAGTGAACACGAGACGTGGCAAGAGTTTGATACATCAGCACGACAGCGTATGGAAGAAAAATATAAGCAGAAGAAATCAGGATGAACATCATGATAGGACTCCAGACGCATCACCACCACTTTCTGTGAACCCTAGTATGAAAACGTCAGTTTTTATCACGAAGATCAAGGATTTCGCACGTACATATAAACGTGATTTGCCATGGCGAACACCCGCTCTGAAACTAGACAAACGAGGACACTTGGATCTGTACCGTGTATTGGTCTCTGAGGTCATGCTCCAGCAGACACAAGTTGCACGAGTGAAGGTGAAATTCATGGAATTTATAGATAAATTTCCGAGTTTGCCTGACTTGTCAAAGGCAAACATGGTCGATGTGCTTAAGGTGTGGCAAGGCTTAGGATACAATCGTCGGGGAAAATACTTGTGGGAAGCGGCGCAGACTCTGACAACAACAATCAAAGAGAGGCGAGATGGTTTAGCCTCAAGCCGATCACCCAATCTGTCTCAACTCACTGTTCAGGAACTGGATGCCCTTCCAGGGATTGGACCAGCAACTGCAGCTTCAATATATTGTTTTACTTATAATCGACCAGCTGTCTTCATCGAGACAAATATACGCAAGGTCTTTATCCACCACTTTCTTGCTGATCGAGCTGAAGTAGATGATTCTGAGCTGTTACCCCTAATTCGTGACACTCTTGATTATGAAAATCCACGTGAGTGGTATTATGCCCTCATGGATTATGGCAGCTTTCTCTCAACTGTCATCACTAACCCAAACACCAAAAGCAAACACTATGTAAAGCAGTCTAAATTTGCCGGATCTGATAGGGAGATTCGTGGCAGGATCTTGCGTGAGTATTTATCAGGTACTGTCATGCGAATCTCTAATCAAAAAGAGAAAGATATTTTGAAGCAGTTACAACGTGAAGGGCTCATACAATGAAAAAGCCAATATTGACAAGACCAGCGCGCATTGCCCGAGCAATACGAATCAACGCAAAACTCAAGCGTCTTTTTCCCAACGCAAAATCTGCTCTGGACTATACTCACCCATATGAATTTTTGTTTGCCGTGATCATGTCTGCACAGACTACTGATAAGCAGGTAAATAAAGTCACCAAAGGATTATTCACAAAATATTGCACACTCGCAGACTTCGCACATGCTGATTTGTCTCTATTTGAAAAAGACATATCATCAATCGGTCTCTATCGAAATAAGGCAAAAAATATATGTGCAACGGCTGTCAGACTACTCCATGACTTCTACGGTGAAGTCCCCGCTACACTCGATGAGCTTATATCACTGCCAGGAGTGGGACGAAAAACTGCAAGTGTGGTGCTTGGGCAACTGTATGGAAAAGCAGAGGGAATAGCCGTAGACACACACATGATCAGATTATGTCAAAAATACTATTTGACTCAACATCATGACGCGCGCATGATTGAAAAAGATCTGATGGATATCATCCCACGAACTGAGTGGATAGGATTCACAAATCGTATGATTTGGTATGGCAGAAATTACTGCCCTGCGCATTGCAAATCATGTCCAGTATGTCCACTTTGGAGCTGTATATAGCGTCAGTCGTATCTTCGTGTGTGGAGCGTCATAACACCTGATTCATCGATGATCCCATACTCGCTGAAGCCATACTTGTTCACTCCTGTGTTGATAAACTGACTGCCTGGTGCATATTCTCTCACATGAGTATGTCCACAGACAAATATTTCACCGTCTTTCAACTCATGCTTGATGAGGTTTTTTATGTCACGATTGAGTTTGCCAAAAATAAGATGAAAGTACTTCAAGCCAAGAACACGGACAATAAACATCTCAGTTAGATTAAACGGAATGAAAAGAACTTTACTTACTCGCTGTATGTGAGTTTTCTCATCAAACTTGAGCGCAAGTCTATTTCCGTGTTCAAAAATGTATTGTATACCACCAATTTTTTCTTCATATCGCCATCCAGCCCAACTACAAAATTTTTCTCGCCTACTGTCGGAATACATTTCCCTATCATGATTACCATATATGTAGATAGCTTGCTTCTTCTTCAGAATAGGAAAAAGACTGGCCCACTTTGAACAAAGAAACTCATCAAATGAATACCTATACCCCTCCCAAAAATCTCCATTGAGGATGATTCGATCATGTTGCTCAAATAGTTTTTGCAAAAAAGCATGTTTTTTTGGCTCATATGGATTGCTCAGATGGATATCGGAGATGACGAGTGTCGTAGACATAAGGAGATTTTATCAGATAAGAATGTGTAAGCTCTTGGTGATTCAAGTTGTCGACTCGACGATGTGAAATAGGAAGTATGGGCTACAAGACAAGCTATGTACAGCACATACATACAAGACAAGTTTAGACAGATGCCAGCGCCACTAGCCATTGCGTTTCAATCACATCACATGATCATTTCTCCTGCATCTCTTTCACGATATTCATCGGCACTTCCTCATAGTGGGAAGGCTCCATGTATGAAGTTCCGCGACCTTGTGTCAGTGAGCGGAGAGTGGTGACGTATCCAGACAGTTCTGAGAGTGGAGCAACCGCTTTGATGATGGTTGTCTTACCTTTTTTCTCAGTACTTGCGATACTCCCTCGCTTTGAAGAAATATCACCGATGACCGTACCCATGAACTCATCAGGCACGTTGATTTCCATGCGCATGATTGGCTCAAGAAGCGAAATGCCTGCAGCTTTACATGCATCAACAAATGCCATCGATCCAGCGATTTTAAATGCAATATCTGATGAGTCTACTTCGTGGTACGACCCGTCAATGAGGGTGAACTCTACGTCGACCATAGGGAATCCAAGCAAGACACCTTTCTCAAGCGCTTCTTTGACACCTTTTTCGACTGAGCCTATATATTCATTGGGAATGTGACCACCTTTGACCACGTTCAGGAACTTGAATCCTTCTCCACGTGGTAGTGGCTTGACGCTACAGATGACATGGCCATATTGACCTCGACCTCCGGTTTGCTTCACGTACTTCATCTCTCCTCGTGCTTCTTTTTTGATAGCTTCTTTGTATGCTACTTGTGGCTTGCCCGTGTTGGCATCAAGACCCATCTCACGCTTCATACGATCAACCAATATCTCTAGATGAAGCTCTCCCATACCAGACATGATCGTTTGACCTGTTTCATGATTCACTTTCACTCGGAACGTTGGATCTTCTTCGGCAAGTCTTTGGAGACAGAAACCAAGCTTTTCTTGATCAGCTTTTGTTTTTGGTTCGATCGCAAGTGAGATGACAGGCTCTGGGAATGAAATCTGCTCAAGGAGGAGAGGATGATTCTCATCAGCGAGAGTATCACCTGTTCGAGAGTCTTTTGGACCTACAAGAGCTACTATTTCACCAGCATATGCGGTGTCGATCTCTTCGCGTGAGTTGGCATGCATGAGCATGATGCGAGAGACCCGCTCTTTGAGGCCACGGTTAGTGTTGTAGATATAACTACCCGATTCGAGTGTACCTGAGTAAATACGCGTATAGGTGAGCTTCCCGACGTGCTGATCGAGCTGGATCTTGAATGCGAGCGCAGAAAAACGCTCATCTGGCTTGAGCAAACGCTCCTCAAGCTTCTCGGGATCATTCACGTTGTGTCCGATGACTTTGACCAAATCTTGAGGTGATGGAAGGAAGTCAACAACGGCATCCAAAACAGGCTGGACACCTTTGTTACGTAAAGAAGTACCACAGAAGGTAGGAACGATTTTATATGCGATCGTTGCTCTGCGGAGTGCCGCTCTTATTTCATCATTCGTGATTTCGGTCCCGGCAAGATACTTCTCCATGAGCACATCATCGGTCTCAGAGACTTTTTCTACCAATTTAGCACGATACTCGGCTACCTTTGCCTTTAGATTTTCAGGTATTTCACTGGTGATTGTGTAGTCAGTGCCGTCTGGACTTTTATCGTAGATGATTGCTTGCATGTCGATAAGATGTACAAGACCAACAAAATCGCTCTCTTTACCAATAGGGTAGGTGATAGCCACTGGGTTTCCACCGAGGCGATCAGCAATCTCACCCAAAGTACCCTCAAAATCAGCACCGAGCTTGTCCATTTTATTGATGAAAACGAGACGAGGTACCTTGTACTTGTCTGCCTGGCGCCATACTGTTTCTGATTGTGACTGAACACCCTCTTCAGCGTCAAAAACGACTATACCGCCATCTAACACTCTCAGAGAACGCTCCACTTCTGCAGTAAAATCTACATGGCCCGGTGTATCGATCAAGTTGAATCGATATCCTTTCCAAAAGGTAGTTGTTGCAGCAGAAACGATCGTGATTCCGCGCTCTTTTTCCTGTTCCATCCAATCAAGCTGAGTATTGCCCTCATCGATGTCTCCGATTTTGTATGTGCGTCCTGTATAAAAAAGGATACGCTCAGAAGTGGTCGTTTTTCCAGAATCAATATGTGCTATGACACCAAAGTTTCTGATTTTATCGATTGAGACATTGCGGTTTTGAGTCTTGATTGGTTGTGCAGCCATAGTGTTTAAATTCCAATTAACAAATTCCAAATACCAAAAGTATTATCAACGGTAAATGATACATCATACGGACTCATGATTCATATCAATTCATCATGATTCCTATGACTGTTCGATTACCACTTGAGGTGAGCAAATGCTTTATTTTGCTCAGCCTGTTTCTCGATATTTTGCTTTTTAGTCATGGCATACCCATTACCTGCATACGCTTCTTTTATCTCAGTAAAAAGTTTGTCAGCAAATGATTTGAACTCTTTGTTTGAGCGAGTGCGTGCACCATCAACGATCCAGTTGAGCGCGAGGAAGAGTCGGCGCACCTTTCGGACCTCAGTTGGCACCATATACGATGCTCCACCGAGACGTCGAGGTCTGACTTCCATGGTAGGGGATACGTTACCGATAGCCTTCTGAAGTGCTTTGAGAGGATCTGGGTCAACTTCTCTGAGACGTTCGATCACTTCGTAGACGATGCCTTCGGCAACATCTTTTTTCCCATCATACATGATGTAGTTGATGAGTTTTGAAACTTCTAAACTATCGTGGATTGGATCAGCCGAAGGGTTTCGGCGTTTGTAACTATGACGTGGCATATAGGTAACTAACGAGCTTGTAAGCGTCCACACACACTATTGCAGATAAAAAATAAAATTCGTCGCCTACAAACTACTCTCTGCAAGAGGGCCGTTTTACTTCAAAAACTGTATCGCAAACGGATAACGATAGAGTTCACCACTACGTACTTTACTCGCTGCGATGATGGGCACGATACACTGAACTACGAGTAAGGCAAGCAACAAGGGAATGCCAATAAGTATGAAACAGAGCGGAACAGCTATTGCACAAGCAATAACCAATGTAATCTGAAAGTTCATGATGTCCTTGCCATGTGTGTCGATCAAGGGATATTGATCCTTTTTAGAGATCCACATGATCAGTGGGATCAGAAACGAAGGTACTCCGACAAAGCAAGCCAATTGGGAAATATGCATCCAGACTATGTATGCATGTTCATCAAACGGCTTTGGAGTTGTTGTTTCTGTCATAGGTTGTATTAGGCTTTTGGCTTTTTTGTCCCATATTTACTTCTGCTTTGGCGTCGAGGATCTTTTGATGATGGGGTACCTTGGGTAGTGACGCCTTGTGTGTCAAATTTCCCGCGGACGATGTGATATTTCACACCAGGGAGGTCTTTGACACGTCCACCACGAACCAGCACGATTGAGTGCTCAGCAAGATTATGACCAATACCGGGGATGTAGGCCGTGACTTCTTGTTTGTTTGAAAGTCTGACACGAGCGACCTTGCGGAGTGCTGAGTTTGGTTTTTTTGGGGTCATCGTGCGGACAACGGTACACACTCCACGCTTAAATGGACTGAGTGTTGGGACGTATCTGCGCTTCACACCATTGAAAACCAACTGGAGAGCAATAGAGCGTGATTTATGAACACGCTGTGTGCGCTTCGTTTTTTTCTTAATTAGCTGGTTGATTGTTGGCATATGCTGTTTGGAATTTCTGATTGTATTCAGTAATAAGATCTTGGTTGACCGGAATCAAGCGTCCGATTATAACATTTTCTTTGAGGCCCAGCAAGTAGTCTGTCTGTCCTTGGATTGCTGCTCTGCTCAAAACAGTGGTGGTCTGCTCGAATGAGGCCGCTGAGAGCCAGCTTTCTGTAAAGATAGCTGCTCTGGTGATGCCAAGTATGATGACCTTGCCAGTGGCTGGTCGTGCGCCAAGAGCCAGAACCTTGCGGTTCTCGATGTCATATCTGAGTCGTGAAACTGTCTCACCTTTGACGAGCGCTGTATCACCCTCTTCTTCGATGATGATCTTGTCTGACATCTTGCGTATGATGATCTCAAAGTGCTTATCATGGATAGTGATACCCTGTGATTCGTACACTTTTTGGATTTCATCAACGAGGTATTGTTGTGCTGCTGCAAGTCCGCGTATAGCGAGAACATCAGCCAGATCGAGGTACCCTTCAGAAAGTGATTGTCCAGCAGTGATCAGATCACCATCTTTGACCTTGAGCTTCTGAGACATTGGCACACTGTACTCTTCTTCCTCGCCTTCAGTTGAGGTCACCTTGATTGAGTAGGTTTCTTTGGCAGTGTCTTCGGTGACAGTTGCGCGTCCACTGATGCTGACGATAGGCGAGATGATTTTTGGAGTTCGTGTTTCGAATAGCTCTTCAACTCGTGGAAGTCCTTGGGTCACGTCAGAGATGACGATACCTCCGAAATGTCGAACACGCATGGTCAGCTGTGTCCCTGGCTCTCCGATAGATTGAGCAGCAACGACTCCGGCAGGTAGACCGATTTCTGCGAGCTGATTATTGGATAGGTCGACACCGTATGAAAGACGACACAAACCTTGCTTTGAAGTACTAAAGAGTGGTGAGTAAACGTCAACACTATGCACTCCAGCCTTGACGATCTCTGCCACTTTTTCTTCGGTGATGAGCTCGTTCTTTGCGACGATGACCGTATCATTTGACTTTATATCGTTGGCTGCAAAACGTCCATAGATACGTAGAGGGAACTTCTCGCCTCGATCACCTTTGGTCGTTATGGTTAGGTATTGAGTCATCTCACTTGCTTCTTCACGGATAATCATATCGTGTGCGACATCATGCAGACGACGAGTCAGGTATCCTGCATCAGCTGTTTTGAGTGCTGAGTCGGTGAGACCCTTGCGTGCTCCGCGTGCTGAGATGACATATTCAAAAATACCAAGACCATCACGGTAGTTTGATTTGGTCGGCACATCGATGATCTTACCCATAGGATCAACAACAAGTCCTTTGATGGCCGAAAGTTGCTTTAGTTGCTCACGAGAAGCACGAGCTCCTCCAGACTTAATAATCATCTTGACAGGATTCTCTTCATCGATCGCATTCCATGTCATGTCGGCCAACTGCTCGGTCGTTTCCATCCAGAGCTTATTTGAGTAACGACGCTTTTCATCAAGAGTCAACAGACCTTCTTGATAATTTGAGTCGATGACCTTGACTTGCTTTTGTGCCTCATCAAGTACCGCCTGCTTGCCTTCTGCCACTATACAATCAAAGATAGATACTGAGAGACCTCCAGATATGGTTGACGCCCAGAAGCCGATAGACTTGATATTATCAATGAGCTCGCCAACTCTGTCATGGTCATTAAACAATCTCACCGCTTTGGTGATAAGCGACTTGATATCACTGGCTTTCACTTCTTGGTTGATGAACTGTAGTTCAGAGGGGAGAAGTGCATTGAACATGATACGTCCTACTGTAGTCTTTAGGGTCACTCCAGCAATACGTGCATGTATAGGCTCTCTGAGCTCAAGCTTGCCGAGGTTGTAAAGACTGACAGCCGTATCTATTGATTCACACAGCGGAAGATTCTCGTCTTTTTTGTTTATGTATATTTGATCCATCGAAGTCATGTAATACACTCCTATAGCCATCTCTTTGTTTGGGATGACGATTGGAGATCCATCTGCAGGCTTCAATAGATTGTGCTTTGCAAGCATCTTTGACTTCACTTCCTCGATCGATTCTTTGGAAAGTGGAACAAATACACCCATGGCATCTCCATCAAAATCTGCATTGAATCCTGCACAGACCGTGGGATGTAGTCGGATTGCAGTGTCATCGATAAGCACGGGATAGAAGGCAAGCATTGAAAGCTTGTGAAGAGTAGGTGCACGGTTCATGAGGACAGGATGTCCCTTGACTACCTGTTCGAGGATGTCATACACGACTGGCTGCTTTTCATCGAGAAAGTTTTTGGCTGCCTTGATGTTTGGAGCAAGTCCACGAATCATGATTTCATGAAGTAAGAAGGGCTTAAATATCTCGAGTGCCATATCTTTTGGCAAGCCACACTGATCGATTTTGAGATTTGGACCTACAGTGATGGTTGACCGTGCAGAATAATCGACACGTTTACCCAATAGGTTTTGTCTAAATCGTCCTTGCTTACCACGCAGCACGTCAGAAAGTGACTTGAGCGCTTTTGCTTGTGACGACCCGACCACTCTAGATTTGCCCCGTGATTTTTGCAGATCTATCAAAGAATCTACAGCTTCTTGCAACATACGCTTTTCGTTGCGCAAGATGATCTCAGGAGCACCGAGATCGAGGAGCTGCTTGAGACGATTGTTGCGGTTGATGACACGGCGATATAGATCATTGAGATCTGATGTGGCAAACTTTCCACCGGATAGTTGCACTACAGGTCGAAGATCTGGAGGGATCACGGGAAGCAGCGTAAACATCATACAACTTGGCTTGATCTTGCTTTTGACGAATGATTCGATGACTCGTGATTTTTTCAAAAGCTTTGTTCGTCTTTCGCCTTTTGCTTCAGAGAGTAGTTTCTGAACCTCTGTGAGCGCCTCATGGAGGTCAAACTGCTCAAGCATCTGATAGAGTACTTCTGCACCCATACCCACCTCTGCGAATCCATCGAGCTCTTTCTCACGAAGGAAGAGGAAATCTTCTTCTTCAAGAACACTATGAATGGTCGCTTCTTTGACTAGTTTGATGACGCGATCAAATGTAGCGCTTACCTGTGCTTTGCGCTCAACAAATGCATCTGACAGTCTCTTTTGAGACTCACGCTCGCGCAAATCGATTTCAGAAAGAGTGATGTCTCGTTGTTCAGCTTTTGTTATCTTTTTGGTTGTGTCGGCCTTTTGTTTTTCAAAATCTTTAGTCAAAGCAGCACGCTTGACCTCAAACTGGGCTTCAATTTGAGCTATCTCAACAGCCTTCAGCTTATCGAGTGCCTCCTGGGAACTCTTTTGGTTTTCCTTATGGATTCCTGTTACCAGATAGGCAGCATAGTAGATGATGCGCTCAAGCATCTGTACCGGTATGTCAAGGAGAGTAGCGAGAGGAGAATTTGCTCCTTTGAAGTACCACACGTGGGCAATCGGTGTAGAAAGCTTGATATGTCCCATGCGTTCACGACGCACCACAGCAGTTGTCACTTCTACGCCACAGCGATCACAGATGATACCCTTGTATCGGATACGCTTATATTTGCCACAATAACATTCGTAGTCTTTGGTAGGACCAAAAATACGCTCATCAAACAGACCGTCTTTCTCAGGTCGGAAAGTGCGGTAGTTGATGGTTTCTGGCTTTGTCACTTCTCCCTTTGACCACTTCTCAATATCAGCAGGTGATGCGAGGCGGATGCGGAGTCCAGCAAAGTTGATGTTTGGTTTTTGATCATCCATAGGTGTAGGTATTGGTATATAAATACGAATGAGCGAATTAATTTTCTGAACCGATATAATCAACTGATAGTCCAAGCGCATTCAACTCTTTCACGAGCACATTGAATGATTCAGGAACAGATGATTGAGGTATATCTATACCCTTGATGATAGACTCAAATGCCTTCTGACGTCCTCGGACATCGTCTGATTTGATCGTCAACATCTCCTGCAATACGTGTGGTACACGATGAGCCTCGAGTGCCCAGACTTCCATCTCTCCGAATCTTTGACCACCCATCTGACTCTTTCCACCGAGTGGTTGTTGAGTTACGAGGGAGTATGGTCCAACAGATCGAGCATGGAACTTGTCCTCGACCATGTGGATGAGTTTCAGAATGTATCCAACTCCAACCAACACCTGTCGATCAAATGCCTGCCCGGTGCGACCATCGATGAGCTTTTGTTTGCCATCGAGTGGGAGTCCAAGCTTCTTGAGCTCACCTCTGATGAATTCTTCTTTGATACGTTCAAATACGGGTGCATCGATGCGCATCCCTGTTTTTTGAGCAATCTTTGCGAGTATTGCTTCAAATATCTGGCCCATATTCATACGGGCAAGGATAGAGGCAGGTGAGATGATGATATCAACGGGTGTGCCATCCTCAAGGTATGGCATGTCATACTCGGGTAATATCTTGGCAATGACACCTTTGTTTCCATGACGACCGGCTAGCTTGTCGCCGACTTGTACCTTGCGTAAGTTGGCCGTATAGACGAGAACACGTTTGAGAACAGATGGCTCAAGTTCGTTGGGGTCTTTTTGGCCATCGATCGTGTCTACGTTCACCACGACACCACGTTTACCATAGGGCACACGAAGACTGGTGTCTTTGACATCTTTTGCTTTTTCACCGAAGATAGCTCGAAGGAGCCTTTCCTCTGCGGTGAGTTCACGCTCACCCTTTGAGGCAACCTTACCGACGAGCACATCACCACCTTTGACAGAGGTACCTTCGACGATATACCCATCTTTGTCAAGATTTGCAAGTAGCTCTTCACGGACATTTGGGATATCACGAGTGAGCTCTTCGGGGCCAAGTTTAGTATCGACGACATCTGCAACGAACTCTTCCATGGTGATAGAGGTGAGAATGTCTTCTTTGAGTAGTCGCTGCGAAATCACAAAGCCGTCCTCATATCCGTATCCATGGAGAGAGGTGTAGGCTATGGTCAGGTTTTGACCCAGGGCCAATCGGCCATTGTCCGTACCAGGACCATCGATGACAAGTTGTCCTTTTTTGATTTTTTGCTTTGGCTCTACTCGGGGTCTCTGATCAAAGCATACATCTTTGTTGGTTCTATTGAAGCGCTCGAGATCGTATGTGTATGTTTGGCCTGACTTACCTTTTAGTACGACCTTTTTTGCATCGATATACTCAACAGTTGCATCTTCGGGAGCATGTACCGTACGACCAAGAGCAGTTGAGATGGGACCTTCCATACTGGTTCCAACGTATGGAGCTGCTGGCTTGATGAGTGGTACCGCTTGACATTGCATGTGGGTACCCATGAGCGCACGTGAGGCATCGTCATTTTGGATGAAAGGTATCAGCGCAGCTGATACTCCTATGGCTTCTCGCGGAGAAATATCAATATATTGAATCTGTGATACCGGTACTTCCGCTACCTCACCCATATGTCGAGCTACAACCACATCGTCTTTTATAGAACCGTCATCGTTGTAGTTCACGTTTGCAGCAGTGATGTAGTATTGGTCTTCGTCATCAGCTTGGAAAAATACTATCTCATCGGTAGGGAACATCTTTTTGCCCTTTGCGACAACCTTGCGGTAGGGTGCTTCGAGGAAACCGTATTTATTCACCTTTGCATACATAGCCAAGTAGGTGACAACTCCGATGTTTGGTCCTTCAGGTGATCTGATAGGGCAGATACGACCATATTGAGACGCGCCGATATCACGGATGGAGAAGCTTGCGCGCTCTTTTTCGATACCTCCAGGTCCAGCTACGGTGATACGACGGAGGTTGTCTAGTTCGGCGAGTAGATTGGTCTGATCGATGATATTGGACAATTGAGAGGTGCGGAAGAAGCTATTGAGTGCTGTGGCGATGGGCTTTGTATTGATGACTTGTGAGGGAGCAACCTGCGTTTCCGATGCCACGAGACTCATCCGCTCACGGACTTCTTTTTCTGCACGAACCATGCCGACACGTGCCCCATACAGTGCGATGATTTCACCGACTGTGCGGAGTCGTCTATTGCCGAGGTGGTCGATATTATCAAAAGTAGTTTCGTGTTTGGTCAAGAGCAACAGTTTTTTGATTGCAGCTATGACATCTTCCTTCGACAGAAGATGGTTTTCAGGACTATTTTCAGCAGTGGTGCCGAGTCTTCGATTCAGCTTGTAACGACCAACCTCACCGAGTGAGTATCGCTTCTGATCGAAGAAGATCATATTGAGCGTTTTATAGGCGTTTTCCACTACCAATGGCTCTCCTGGTTTCACTTTACGATAAAACTCCATCACCGCATCCTCACGGGAATGAGTGCGATCTTTCTTGAGCGTTGGGACAAGGTATTTTTCCACAAGTTCCTGATCAATATCTTGGAACATGTTGCGAATACCTGCATTGTCGTCACCGTCAAACAATCGCAAAAATACGGTCGCAAGCATCTTGCGCTTACGATTGATTTTTGCTTCGATGACACCCTGCTTGTTGATGGTAAAGTCAAGCCAGGCTCCGATGTATGGGCGAATCTCAGCGTTGTACAGGGTCAAGCCAGTGGCTTTGTCTATTTCTGCAGTCAAATATGCGCCAGGTGACCGAACGATTTGGCTGATGACTGCGCGCTCAATACCATTGATGATAAAAGTCCCTCGACTGGTCATGATGGGCAGATTACATAGATAGACTTCTTGAGATTTGAGCTGATCCTCGCGTTTATTATGGAGTTCCAGCTTTGCGTAGACTGGACGATCGTAGGTGAGTTTCTTTGTTTTGCAGAGCTCGATATCGTAGCGTGGTTTTCCGTATGAGAGGTCTTGGAACGTGAGCGAAAACTTTTTACCTGTATAGTCCTCGATAGGGAAGAAGTTCGCAACGGTTTGTTTAAATAGCCTATCTTCAAAATCCTTCCATGACGTCTTCTGAATCTCGATGAGATCAACCTTTTCAAGGTTCTTCTCAGGAGTTCCTAAAAGAAGGGTTGATAACGCAGGGTTTTGGGGATCTCGAGGTTTTGCCATATCGCTTGCGGAAGCAGGTTGTGCAAATTTTTTTAACAACAAAAACCGCTCAAAATAGTGCCGGCTAGGACAACATTATACAGAAAGATTACCCAGTGTCAAACTGATTCTATCTCCTGCTTACCTACTTCGAAGGGATTGGTGAGGTCTGAGATTTTTTTGCCCAATATTGGTTTGCTCGGATCAGCGAGTCGAATGTGCCTGCGTCTTCCCAAATACCTTTGAGGACTGATACTTTGAGCTCATCTGTAGCGAGGTACTGATTGATGACATCGGGTATCTCTATTTCGCCTCGATTGGAAGGTTTTACCCTTTTAGCGTATTCAGACGCACGGTCATCGAGAATATACAACCCAACCATAGCATAGTTGCTTTTTGGCTCAGATGGCTTCTCGACGATTGATTTCACGTTCATTTGAGCATCAAACTCAATCACGCCATATCTTTGTGGATCGTGGACTTCTTTGGCGAAGACATGCCCCCCGCGCTTGAATCCTTTTACCGTAGCTGAGAAGTCTTCATCAAATATATTATCGCCAAGGACCATCATCACATCGTCACCTGCGATAAAGTGCTCGCCGAGGATGAAAGCATCGGCGAGACCACGTGGCTCTTCCTGTATCTCGTAGGTGAACTTACAGCCAAAATCTCGTCCTGACCCCAGCAGATTGAGAAATTGCCCTGCGTACTGGGGAGCAATGATGATGAGTATCTCGGTGACCCCAGCTTGACGCAACGTCTCAATGGGGTAGAAAATCATAGGTTTGTTGTACACGGGCAGAAGCTGCTTCGAAGTGATCTTCGTCAATGGACGCAATCGGGTTGCATTGCCACCAGCCAGGATGATACCTTTCATATGAGTACAAATGAACTATCAAGAATATTCAGATTGATTGTAAACCCTGATGTGTGAAATGTAAAATGACTTGGAGTCGGCTGATTAGGGAAAAGCCAAGGTGAGAGAGAAAAAAAGGATGGCAAATCCAATCAGGATATACTCGATGAGGATGCGTATGCGCAATGTCCGAGTCAGGATATGGTGGTATACCCCCCAAACTATGTACCAGGCGGTGAAAGCCACGATACAAAAGAACTGCGCCTGTCTCTGTCCTGAAAATAGCTGCATCCCGAGCACAAACAGCACTGCAGATATCACAATGAGCATATAGTCAAACAGATGTCTATGCCAGATCTCATGGTGGATAAATCGGATAAGATGGTTCATAAATAGTTGACTTTATAAAATGCTTCCACGACCCAAAAAGAACATGCCGATCAGTATGGCGATCAAGAATATCACGTGGGCCAAATGTTTGCCACGATGGTGATATTCACCTGACCTGCTTATATGGTAAAGGTCGATCACAAATGCAATAATCAAAAACCCAACGAGAAGGGCAATGATGACACGAAATGCTGGATACAGATTCAGAGAAGGAGTTGTTCGTGGCGTTTGATTGATCTCTTGTTTGATTTGTGCAAAGTCTTGATTGGTGCTGTCACCTGTTTGGTCTTGATCTATCTCGGACAGTACCTCTGGCGCAATCGTAGCCGTTGGGAGTGGGGTGACTGTAGGCAGTGTGCTGGTAGGCACAATGGCAGCAACCTGCACAAGCTCAGTATCATCAATAGATATGGATGATTGGGCAACCGTTGGTAACGGTACAAACGCAGAGTGGCTCCCAAACATCTGGACCACAAGCGTCGTCTCTTCTCCTTGCAGCGTACCGTTTACCACTGCAAAACCAATATCCTGATAATTCGATTTGAGTATATTATCGCGGTGTGTCGGCGAGTTCATCCATGCATTCACCACATCACCACTCGAGGCATAATTTTTGGCTAGATTTTCGCCTGCAGAGTCATACTGATACCCAGCACCAAGTATGAAATTCCATGGACTTTCACCATTTGGGCCAAAATGCGCCCAATACCCCTTTGAAAACATATCTTGTGCCTTTGCTGCAGCTGCTGCCGAGAGCTGTTGATTGTAACTGAGTGCTGAAAGTCCATTGGATGCACGCTGCTCGTTGGTGAGCACCAGCAACCGATCTGAGCTCACATCAGTGGCAAATCCAAGCACATTTCCAGTCTGAGCGCTCAAGTTGCGTAAAACCACAAAGCTCACTATAGCGAGACATAGATATGCAGTAAGCGACGTATGAGATACAGAAGAAGCTTGATGATTATTGTGTCTTCCTGGCACGAAAATATGACGCAATGTCTTTTTGAAGTGTATATACATATCCTGCTTTGCCTAACCAGTATACAGATATGATTCCGATCAGGTCAATACCGATATCACGGACACTTCCTGAGCGAGTGGGGATCGAGAGTTGGTGCAACTCATCGGAGAGCGAGTATACAAAGGCCAAAAATGCCGCAGTGAGCCACAGTGCAGGGCCTTTCATAGAGGTACTCAAGGCGTAGGCGTTGGTGAGGGTCAACAGGGCATATCCACAGGCGTGAAGGGACTTCAATATCATAAAGTTATACAAAGGAGCCTCACTCGCCTGGACACGTGTTCGGCTTGAGGCAAAAAAAATCACTACCATGACACATGCAGAAGGGATCCAACGGATGATTCGTCTTAAGAGGGGGGCCTTTTCATGATTTGCCATATAGCTGTGCCCATAATCATACCAAGTATGACCTGCAAGGTATCGATGATCGTAGTTTTTGGGCCTTTTGCGAGCGTAGAGATAGGTTGTGTTTCAGCTCCAGGTTCTGGTATATCATCAAATTCAGTCACCGACTTTCTGTCGTCAAACGCAATCTCCTCGACAGGTGTACGAGATGAACTTTGACGAGTCGAGCCGGAACTAGTACTACTTGTCGTCTTGCCTAGGACAGAGGAGTCAGAGTTGCTTTTGCTCACTGCGACCCGAGGCGTCACTGTCGGTTTTGGGGTAGTTGTCGGTCGATGTGTAGGGGTGGGACTCGGAGCGATGCAACTCGTGTTTGGTCCATTGCGTGTTGGTACCTGAAAACACCAGGACGATCCTTCAAGTGATGACTTTGCGATTGATAAACCTTCGTCTGAACTCGTGTATGTAAATGTCTCAACAAGTGTTTTTCGTGGATCCAATAGCTGTATAGTATCTCCATCATTGTTCATCAATTGCTGACTAAATTCAATCACACCAAAGCTTTTTGATGCAATATTCATAGAAAAAATACGAGGGGCAGCTCCTCCGTTCGAAATATCATCAATGTACCAATCTCTCAAATATGCGGTCGAATCAGAATCATTGAACAATTCGACCCACTCACTGTCGTCGCTGGAGGGTTGGGGAAATATTTCTGAGAGAAAAATCTGATCAGGCATGTCTATGGTCGGCGTAGGAGTGGGGATCGCTGAGGGCGTCACTTGAGCTGCTTGAGTAGATGTAGTCCCATCGGTGGTACTGCACGCATGATTTTGCTGGCCACGTGTAGGTGATTGTGTACAGAAATAGGTAGATTCGGGATACGGCTTTGCCCAACTCATAGCTACGTCAGTGTGGTCATACATGAAAACCTCAAGGACATTTGCTTGATTGGTGATGAGGCGGACGCTGTCATTTGTATTGTTAAATATAGTCTTGGTCATCACCACAACATACAACTGCTTGGGACTTATAGACCCGGTGAGTGCGACGGGACTCGATCCTCCTCCCTCAATATCGTCTACAAACCAGCCCTGGAGATCGACCACGTACTCTGAGTCGTTGTAGAGCTCGATCCACTCATCTTGGTCATCAGTCGGATTGGCATATACTTCGCTGAGATACACTTTTGGTATCGGGATGACTGTCGGGGTGGGCGTCGATGTAGGAAGGGGAGTAGGGCTATATGATGGTGTTGGGGAAAGTATCTGCACATCAGTTGGAGTAGCTGTGGGTGTTGGACTGATGCTCACTGTACTGCAGTCTGCGAGACTATCGTTGAACAATCCAAAACTTGTTGTCTGAGCGACCCAGGTGCTTGATGTGTGTGGATTACGCGAATATGATTTGCCAGTCCCTGGTGAACCTGTATAGGAGTGACTATCGACAAGCTGTGCACCCACCGCTGAGGGAGGTGCAGACTGATCAAACAATCTGATTTGATCTGTGGAGGCGGTATTCAGATTGAAAGTCCCACTAAAAACTATACATTGATTGGGTGAAATACTTGTGTTGATGGGAATAGTAAAATAAGCACTACTACCTCCGTCATCGTCGATATACCATCCTGATATATCGACGACTGCCGGGCCAGTATTAGACACTTCAACTTTTTGTGGAGTATCAATTGCGAATTCGCTCACGATAATCGATGCATACGAAGGAGTTGTACAAAAGAGAAGTGCGAATATGTGTATACAGGTGATGAGTCTGATATGACGCATGTTTACTCAAACACTGCAGCACGTCCCGACAATGAGTAATACTGCGAGAGTTTCAAATCAGGTCCATAGATCGGATCGTTCATAATATATTCACCGTCAACTTTTTTCTTCAGCACGACATAGTGACTCTGTCCACGCACAGAGCTGATGACTGGTATACCTCGAGATAGAAATCCATCAATTTCAGAGTTGGGGATCTCACGATAGTTCAGACCACCCGGCCAGGATCCGTTGAATACTCCTGGAGTATATGCCCAGGCACTATATGGTAAAAAATATTGTGGATTGGATGCAAAAAAGACTGGGGTAGTCGTGTGTCCATAGTAGGTGAGCACCATCGATAGCGAAGTGATGAAACATCCAACGTCAAGTACTGATTCATTCGAATTGCCCATCTGTATACCGGCCCACCGTGCATCACGCTGCGAGTAGTAATATCCGCCTTCGCCTGTGCCCAAACTACCGGCCGCAATCACATCAGCGCCCGTGGAGATACGGAAGCTTTTGAGTGATTGTATCTGTAAACGTGCTTCGGCAATTTTGGCTTGATACTCGGACTCTTGATTACGCGTGACCGATATCAGCACTCGCTTTGACTGCTGTTGACTGAGCAGATCATTTTTTTGAGCTTGCAGTTGTGATTGTGTTTCTGCAAGCTCTTCCTTTCTCTTTTCGCGTAGCTGTTTTTGCTCTTCGAAGTTTTGTTTTGTTTCCTCAGTTTGTAGAACTATTGCCTGTGCACGCGCTTCCGCTACTTGGTGGTATTTGAGCGATGTGAGCAGATCCGTTGCATTTTCTGCTCCAAGTAGGTAGTCCAAGATAGTCACTGATCTTTTCTTGTACCTCTCACGCGCCGTATCTAAGAAGCTTTTCAGCTGCAGATCAAGCTTGCCGTCGAGCGACTCTATTCTTTCACCGAGCAACTCGACTTCATTCTGAATACTGATGACCTGGGCCTCAAGTTTTTCAATACGCAGCTGGGTGATGTATGCCTGTGTATCGAGATACTGCAGCTCACCGGCCAAGGTACTTCGCTTTGAACGCGCCTCGTCAAGTTGCTTTTGATACTCGTTTATTTTGTTTTCAAGTTTTGACTGCTCTTCTGCCGTGGGACTGGTCGGACTTGGCACTATGCTTGGGGTAGGCGTATTCTCTTGTGCGTGAGCGGGGACAGAACTCAGGATCATCCTGAGGAAAACAGTAGCAAGAAGAAATAGTTGCGCGAGTTTCACCCCATCACAGTAGCATATATAGCCAAGAAAGACAACTTTGAAAATACCTTTCTAATCACCGAATCAAGAACTTTTGTGTAGCTATTTTGGTAGAGATACCGCTGATAATCATCATGAGCAGCCAGGTACATACGCAGACAACCGCAATGAAAGTCACATTGAGAGGCCAAATGACTAGGGTGAACTCACGGATGACCAGGGTGAGTGTGGTGATGCCTTTTAGATATGACACCATGCCTTCATACATATAGGCGAGTCCGAGCCCAAAGAGCCCACAGCCAATCAGAGTGGAAAAAGTCGTCACCAAGTAGCTTTCCAAGAAAAATGGCTTAGTGATATAACCTGTGGTAGCCCCCAGTAGTTCAAATATCTCAATCTCTTCTTTGCGCATCGCGATCTTGAATGAGATCATGGTTGCAAGAATCAACGTAGTCATGAGTGCGAGATATCCCACAAATATCATGGTGCTATTGCGGATGATTGAAGTGATTGAAAGGAGGCGAGTGATGGTGGCTTTTTGATATTGGACTTCGTCTACACCAGCTTGCTTTTTCAAGTATGTCGACATCTCCTCAAGATAGGCGGCATTTTTCGCCTTGATTTCAAGTGATGGCGGAAATATATCAGGTGAAGTATCTTCGATCAGGAGTTGATTTGCTCCCGCCTGCTGCCGATATATTTCGTATGCCTGTTCTTTGTTTATGTAGGTGATATCAGCGGCTTTATCAGATCCTGCAAGAAACTCACGAATACGAAATATATCTGCCTCAGGGGTACTTGGCTGAAAATACACTATGATTTTGGGTTCTGATTCCACTGAGTTGAGGGTCGAGAGTATAAACATGGTCCCCGTGCTCACAACTAGTATGAGAAATGTTACAAACACTTGGATCATGAGCATGCTCATCGATTGAAACGGAGTGCGTCGGATGTTGATGAGGGACTCTTTCATGATTTGGTAGGCAAATTGGCGATGTCAGATATGATGTGGCCCTGCTCAAGGGTGATGATGCGCTTTTTTAGACTATTTACCACGTCATTGTTGTGAGTGGCAATCATGACTGTACGCTGTCCAGCGAGACTCGTGAATATGCGCATGATTTCCCACGTAGTTTTTGGATCTAGGTTGCCGGTAGGCTCATCAGCCAAGATGATTTGTCTACCTCCAGCGAGTGCACGCGCGATCGCAACGCGCTGCTGCTCTCCAGCCGATAGCTGAGAAGGGAACTCAAATACGCGGTTCTCTAGACCTACGCTGTGGAGGACTGACATGACTTCTGGCTGGTAAAAAGATGGAGATATGCCTTTGATCGTCAGGGCAACCAATACATTTTCAAAGACATTTTTGTGGGGAATGATCTTGAAGTCTTGAAACACAAAACCGATTTCTTGTCTCAGCATGGCAAGCTTTTTTCCTCCGATACGCCCCACCTTGGTACCAGAAGAACCCACCTCGATCGTGCCAGACTTGGGTCGATGCGATCCCATGATGGAGTTGAGTACGGTACTTTTACCAGCCCCAGATTGGCCGACAAGAAAGACGAAGTCATTTTTGGGTATCTCAAAAGACACTCCGCTCAGGGCGGTCACTCCATTGCCAAATGATATGGTGACATTGTGAAACGAAATCATATGGTTATTTGATCGCCTCAATCAAGCCAACGTCCATGAGCCAACCCGCCTTTTGTCCTTTGTATGTAGCTCCCCACACCTGGACTTTTTTCCCTTCAAACTTTGACAGATCTAGCACGCTTGATGTGAGATATGCGGTTTGGTCTTTAGCACCTCTTTCAAGTTGATGGCTACCCTCACCTTCTATTCCTCCTACGCGAAGGATACCAGTTGCAGTATCTTTAAACGTTTTTTTGTCAACGACACCAGTCTGATTGACATTGGTAGTTTTTTGGACCGTATTTGTCCCGGGCTTTTGCGTATCGGTCACCGCTTTTTTGGTATTGATACGGTATGCAGTCCAACCCGTAAATGCACCGAGCACGAGCGATCCAATGAGCACGAATAACATGATTGATTTGGACACAGATGGACTCATAGGTATTGCGCTGATAGGCTGATCAGCTTCAGTATTGATAGGATGAATATGATTCGTTGATGAATCGGATATCATGATGCAATAAGCATATCAAAAAATGTCACGAGATGGAAGGGGAGATAACCTGAGTTGATATGACCTAGGTAGCTACAAGCTACAAGTAGCAAGCAAACGCTCTCATTTCGGACAAAATACTTCTTAATTATTTCGCAGGTTTTTTGAGGTAAGCCTCGATAAATGGATCAATCTTGCCATCGAGCACTCCAACCGTATCAGATGTCTCGTATTCAGTCCGCAGGTCTTTGACCATCCGATACGGATGCAATACATAGGACCGTATTTGACGTCCCCAGCCTGCGATTTTCTCAGTCTTGAAACTTGCCTGTTCAGAAGCATGCTCATCTTGCTGTCTTTGCCATAGTTTGGATCTGAGTATCTTGAGCGCAGTGTCACGGTTTTGACGTTGTTCTCTTTCGGTCTGGCAAGTGACGATGATCTGCGATGGTTTGTGGAGCAGTCTGACTGCAGAGGAAACTTTGTTGACATTCTGACCACCGTGTCCCCCAGCCCGAAAGAATTCCCATTCAAGATCAGATTCTTTGATGTCGACTTCGGTATTCTGGACTATCGGCAGAACCTCAACGAGTGCAAACGAAGTCTGTCTCAAGCTATCAGCATTGAAAGGGGATAGTCTGACCAGGCGATGGACGCCCGCTTCACACTTGAGCATCCCATATGCAAACTCACCATGTACGTTCATAGTAACCTCTTTGACACCAGCTTCCTCTCCATCTACCCAATCAAGCGTCTCTGTCGACCACCCCTTTAACTCGATGTACCGCGAATACATACGATACAAGATAGAAGCCCAGTCCATAGCCTCAGTTCCGCCCTGACCTGAATGTATCGAAAAGATACACCCGCCCGCATCATGTGGTCCTGATAAGAAAAGGCGTACCTCGTACGCCTGTATGAGTGGCTCAGCTTCTTTTTCCTGTCCCTCCTCCATGAGGATCTGCATCATCTCCACCTCATCTACTGTTTTTTTGAGATTATTGATCTCCTTCATGGTTTCTGCAGATTTTTGAGGATCAGCCCAAAAATCAGCATTGTATGTCAGTGCCTCAAGTATCTTTATCTGTTCTTTTTTCGAAGGGATGTTTACGTGGGCGAGTATGGCTTTGAGGCTGTCAGAAAGGGAAGACATATGTGAGCAAAGTATATCACGACCTCGAACTTGTGACTATCGGAAGATATGAATCGGGAGCTCTGTGAGTCATGATGATCTCAATAATCCCGCACATGGTCGCTAAGTAACGGCCGCCAGACACGCAAACGATTGGGGGTGAATCAGTTCGCGTCTGTACCAAGTATGATCTCGACATCGACCGTATCAGTAGCCTCGAGTTCACCGATCTTCGGCTTGACCACACTGTCTTTGATGTCTTCTATGATCGTACCTTTGAGCAACTCCATCTTGTCTGCATTGATATTCACTTCAGACACGGTGTAGTCAAAACTCGATGCGTTACCAAGCGCTACCGAGGTGTAGCCTTTTTTGGAAAGTAGTTGACTAATACCTGCCGCTTGACCACTCACACCGGTGCCATTTAGTACTCTTACTTTGATTTCATCTCGCTTCACCTCAACAGTAGGTGTAGGTGTTGGAGGAGCTACCGTCGGCTCGAGCGTAGGCGTAAGCGTTGGACTGGCGGTTGCTAAGAACGAAGGCAAGTTCACACCCGTTCCCGTTTTGCCTTGGAGGAGGAAATACAATGCCGAAAACACAACGCCAAATATCACCAAAAATAACACAATTTCTCTCATGAATGGTATAGATTTGCGTGATTGGTTTGTCTCGGAGATTTGAACCATAGGTTTGGATGGGGTGGCCGAACTAGTAACGGTTTGTTTATACGCAATAGTCTTTTGGGATGTGCCAATTTTACCAAATGCAAATGATTTATTCTCAGCATGACAGATGTATGCGCCCAAAAGCATGTCATAAGTCAAAATAGGGAGCATGTCAGTCGCTGACTTGCCATGGATCTGGGTCATATACTCATGATAAAAGTTCGGTACGATACGCTTGAGTGGATTGGTCCAGACACCTACATTTTTGGTAAATGTATCCTGGCGTATCTTCTCAGTCGCGCTCCCCGAAAGGATCACCCTGTTGAGCTTGAAACCATCAGCAGTGGACTTTTCTGCTTTTTCCCTGAGTTTTGACTCAAGATCTTTGGCGTCAATATCTACCAGTCGCCATGGTTTTGGTTCCTCAACCGGACCAAATGTATCAAAGAAGAATCCCTTGAGAATATCAGTGTCATATATCGCGTACAAGATGTTTTCACGCTTATCGAAACGGACTGTCTTTTCAAACAAGGTATAGTAAGCCAGCTGTTCTGGGACGACTGCCTCACCGACAAGCTCAAGAGTCTCTGTGGCCTCCTTCAGTGTTTGAAGTGTTTTTTGTGGTATGGAATATGCAAACGCCGTGGTACGTCCATCATATTGGGCGATGAAAAAGTCGACATGGTACTCACTCAGTTTCTTTTTATACACCGAGTGGAGTTTTTCCCGGACAAAGTCATTGTATGCTGTCTTTTGTACATCGCCAGGGATCTCAATCCGTGCGAAACCGTAGAGAGTATGCTCGAGCACGATGACGAGCTGGTCCTCACTGTTTTTCTTGGGAAGAGTTTCAATCGCGCTTCTCAAAACATCTACTATCACTTCTGTACCGACTAAAGTTTCCTCATCGCTGATCTTTTTCGAGGGTGTGTACGTAGTCCATGTAGTCTCTACAGAGCCAAGAAGACCTTTTTTGACACTGACGATCTTGATCTGCTTTGGTTCAACAAAAACATACAACATATCCACATAGTAGAACAAAGCAGATCGAAATACAAGACAAAGATCACATGTATGATCAAGGGTATATTGAGCCCGAGGCTGATGCTTTCTTTGACTCACTCGTATTCCGCGACGGTTCTCATGGTAAAATCTGCACATACATGGCAAGCAAAGAGGTGATTGATCGGATCAGAGAGACGCTCGATATCGTTGATGTTGTCGGCTCTGTAGTGACTTTAAAGAAAATGGGGAAGTACTTCAAGGCTCCCTGTCCATTTCATCAAGAAAAAACTCCATCATTTGTCGTGTCACCAGAGAGACAACGGTGGCATTGTTTTGGGTCATGTCATGAAGGGGGAGACATCTTCTCGTTTGTGATGAAATATCACCACACCACTTTTCCAGAAGCGATACTTGAGTTGGGCAAGCAGGCCGGGATACCTCCGCATGAGCTGTCGAGTACGATTTCAGCATCAGACACAGATACTCTACATAAAAAAGCAATACTTGAAATCAACGATCTGGCGGCAAAATATTATCACTATATCCTGACGCAGTCACCCGTCGGTGCTATCGCCCGAACATATCTTGGAGACAGACAGGTCAATGATCGGACAAGAGATGCTTTTGTGCTGGGATATGCACCTGATAGTTGGGACAATCTATTGCAGTATCTCCGCAAAAAAAAGTTCAGCGATGCTTCGCTCATAGGGTCAGGACTATTTGTTGAAGGTCAACGAGGGCTGTATGACCGATTTCGCGGGAGACTCATGTTTCCTATCTATAACGCACAAAATGACACAATCGGTTTTTCAGGCCGTCTGATCAAACCAGCGGGAGATGGTGTAGAAGCGGCAAAATATGTCAACACACCTGAGACACTCGTCTACCACAAGAGAGAGAGCTTGTATGGCATCCACAAAGCAAAGGAGGCGATACGCAAGTCCGGGAGCGTCATCGTAGTTGAAGGTGAGTTTGACATGATCACGCCGTATAGCCATGGCATCGAAAATATCGTAGCCATCAAAGGCTCAGCTTTCACGGAGGAACAACTGAAAATCCTTCGCAGATATTGTCAAAAATTGATCTTTGCACTTGATGCAGATGCAGCAGGAATAGATGCACTAAAAAAAACTGCCTTGGCTGCAGAGGGATATGATTTTGAAATGTATGTCTGTCGCATACCTGGGGGAAAGGACCCTGACGAGGCAGTGCGTCATGACTTTCCTGCATTTAAGCGATCGCTCGAAGACATCGTCACGATATATGACTATGTCATTGAACTTCAATCAAAATCACTCAATCTATCTGATCCATTTTCGAAAAATACCTTTGCCGAAACAGTGATCCCCTATATCGAACCGATACAAAATCCGATAGTGAAACAACACTACATCAAAAAAATAGCCCAGATCATGGATGTAGGTATGGAAAGTGTAAACTCAGTGATCTTATCGATCAGGAAAAAGCGTAAAGTCCCCAAAATGGCTATTATCGAAAATACTGACACACCAGCAGCATCAGGATCTCGTCGCGAACTACTTCAGCGATTCATTCTCGCAACTCTTGTGACCAGCGATGACATACGACCGCTCATGGCGATCACCTCTCAGTATCTGCTCCCAACTGATTTCACACAATCATCATATATGAAGATGTATACCTATTTGGTCGAGCTAGTTCATGATCAGCCCGCAACCACTACACTTCAAGAGGGCAACATCCCTTCCCACCTAAAAGACGTATACCACGAGACATATCTATATGCTTCCATGATCACTGCAGAGGTAGGCGTGAAGTCTTTCGAGAAGATGGTGATCGAGTTTGCAAAGATAGCTACCACTGACTCTCTAAAAACAGCAATATCGACGGAAGAGTTGGGTCATGAAGACGACTCAGTCAACTCTCAAAAACGACTAGCTGCCCTGGAAAAAGCCCTCCGCGCATAGTATAATCTCTGCATCGCAAATTCCCTGCATTGGGAGCGCACGCCCAAAGATAGTATCTATCCTTGAGCGTTGAACGCTATGCCCGATTTGATGTGGCGGATGTTCAGGCTACCCCTGCAGGATCTATACCAAAGCGTATGCCAACAAAAAAATCTTCAGCGAAACCAACTACAGCAGCAAAAACTACTGCAAAAGCAAAAAAAGGCATTACCAGAAAAAACGCTCAAATAGGAAAAAAAGTGACCGCACCCAAGCCCACTCGTGTGACTATCGTACCTAAAAACAAGAACACGGAAAAGCCAAAAAATAAGGAAAAAATCGCTGTAAAAACACCAACAAAAGCCAAAACAATCGTAGAGAAAAAGACGATCGTAGTCGTGGCACCCATCCATGTAGGCAAACCTACAATACATGCGCCCGTCAAACTCCATAAGCAAGCGCGCGATCTACTCATCCAAGGCAAGGATGACGGCTTTCTTGTCCAGGACGACATACTCATGGTATTTTCTGAGCCAGAGACCTGTATAGATGAGGTTGACGAGTTTTTCATCCAGGCATTTGAGAAAGGTATCGACATATTTGAAACGATTTCCACTCGTGATGATTCTGACGTGTTTAAGTCAGCTGAAGATATAGAAAAAGAACTCGAATCATTGGTGGTCGTCAGACATGGAGAATCTCTTGATCCCATCAAAAAATATCTGAAAGAAATTGGGCGGACACCTCTTTTGACTTTTGAACAAGAAGTAGAACTTGCACAAAAATACGCCAAAGGTGATCTCGTAGCCAAAGAAAAGTTGACCCGATCCAATCTACGACTCGTAGTTTCTATAGCAAAAAAATACCTTGGTCGCAGACTCTCATTTTTGGATCTGATCCAAGAGGGTAACAAAGGTCTGATCCGTGGTGTCGAAAAATATGACTGGAAACGAGGGTTCAAGTTTTCAACATATGCTACGTGGTGGATCAGACAGGCTATCACCCGCGCCATCGCAGATCAGTCTCGAACAATCCGTATTCCAGTACACATGGTGGACCAGATAAATCGATTTTATAAAACACAGCGAAGACTTGCGCAAAAACTTGGCAAAGAGCCTGAACTCAAACAGATTGCCAAGGAGATGGAGATGTCTGTGGAGGAGGTCGAAAATCTTGTCAAGATATCACAGCAACCCAAGAGTCTTTCAACACCAGTAGGTGAGGATAAAGAGGCAACACTTGAACAATTTGTAGCAGATACAAGTCAGCCAACCATGTATGATCGTGTCAGTAGGGAGCTATTGAAAGAGGCCGTCACCGATGTGCTTGAGACGCTATCACCTCGTGAGCAGAAAGTACTCATCATGCGCTTTGGTCTAGAAGATGGAAAGTCAAAAACACTCGAGGAAGTGGGTAAAGAGTTCAAAGTCACTCGTGAGCGCATCCGTCAGATCGAAGCCAAAGCTATCCGTAAACTCAAACACCCGACTCGTGCGAGAAAACTCCGCGACTACCTCGAATGACCGATGATCAGCTTGTGAATATCTTGTGAGATTGCTATGATGTGGGCCATGTCCACGCGCACAGTCTCACCTACGCAGAGAGCCTTCAATGTGTGGGGAATCATATTGGCTATTTGGGCTGTATACCGCGGTACCATAGGTCGCGAGGCTCCACTCATATTTGACGAGTTGATCTTCAAGCCGCTTGTCTTTATTTGGCCCGTGTATTTTTTCATCGTCAACTACGAACACAAGGTATTTTTTCATAGCATTTGGTTGAGGTTCACACACTGGCGTAAAGATCTCATCTACGCGGGGTTGATATGTGTACCACTCGTTGTGTTTTATCTCATACTGGTTTTCACCGGCAGATCAACTGCTCACGATATCCCACTGATCCTCATCCTCGCAACAGCCACCGCAATAACAGAAGAAATACTTTCTCGTGGATTGATAGCAGTACGCATCTATGAGGAGACAGGAAACTTCATGAAAACATTGTTGCAGTCGAGCATCCTCCATCTATTCTTGCGTATCCCACGGGTGATGACTATGCCCAGCTTATTTGGCGACCGGCTTCTCTATGCTATGGTTGCTGAGGTGTTTCTCAGTTTCATAGTCACCTTTGTATTCCTCCAAAGGAAAAGTCTTCTTTCAGCTATGGTCGTTCGGGTGATATACGTATTTATCATGATGAGTCTACTCAAGTAGACGTTCCGCTTCTTGGACCAAGCATCCGCTTGAGCAGATAGAGATAATAGGCGACCTTCTGTGCACCTTTTGCAAATTTTTTGGTGAAATATAGCTGATGTTGGTAGGCGATAGATTTGACTTGATCTGTGTGAAAGTGTGCAGTCGTAGTCCCACCATGCTGATGATCTACTCTGATAGCTGGATCAAAGACGCTCTCCCATCCACGGAGCCGTGCCCGATATCCCAGATCTACATCTTCCCAATAAAAAGGAGAATACGCAATATCAAACCCTCCCAATAATCGCCACATACTTTTTCTAAAGAGACTTGACCCACCTTCAGCCCATGCGGTCGATAGCACAGTTGTCTCGGTGCTGAAAGAAAGTGCTTTGTGATGAAACAATCCTGATTTGAAATATATAGCGTTGCGGCCTACTAGGGCACCGTTTCGCTCATGTTGAGCAAAACCAACTGCAAATATCTGAGGATGAGACTGAAGATATGACTCAGCCCGCTCCCAACTCTGGTCATGCAGGACCACATCGGTATTGAGGAGGAGTATATAGTCTCCAGCCGCTCGAGCAACACCATCGTTGACACTGGCAGAAAAACCCTGGTTCTTTGAGTGTTCAACCAGACTGTAGCTAGAGTCTGGCCAGCTATGTTCGGTGAACAATTTTGCAACTTCATTCTTGATTTGAGTCTCAGGATCATCGTTCACTATGATGACTTCGTGTCCTGAAAAAAAAGGTAGATTGTGCGCGAGGTTCGTCAGAAACAATTCCTTTTGCTTATATACGGGGATGATGACAGAAATCATAGTTGACTCAGCGAATGATTGAATGCGTCACGAGTGAACATATTGTTGAGTAGCTTGAGTCCCTCAGTCCTCATTTTTTCTTGTTGTGTAGGATCGCGACTGAGCTTGACTAGTTTTTGTGAGAGTTCATCACGACTGATGAACGTGTGCCCTGTCACCCCGTCTTTGACTATCTCAGGTATGCCACCACTGGCATAGCACAGTGGTATGCAACCATACGACATCGCTTCAAGTGGAGTGATCCCGAGGTGCTCTGTACGTTCTGGATGGGATTTCTCGTTGATACCCCAACCTGCAAAATGAAGATAAAAATCCCCAGTGCGATAAATATGATGCAGTTCCTCGTAGGAGATATTTGGCTTAAATATGATATGCGGGTGCTCGACTGCAAGCTTTTTCAGCGAATCGTAGTATTTTTTGTCTTCTTGCTTTAGACCCCCCACTAGAATCAGTTTGCTGCCAGAGTATTGGGGATAGGTATCGAGGAAATGTACAAACCATGCGATAGCAACATCATGCCTTTTTGAATGAAGATGTCTAAAGAATCTACCAACAGACACCAGTGTTAACGCAGTTCCAGTGACTGGCTTGGAGAGAGGGAGACAGTCTGTGGGAACGTCGATGATCGGATAGACGATATGTGCTGAGACGCCATACCGCTTCAGATTTCCTTGAGTGAATTTCGAATTGGCTATCCATCGCCACCCGCGTGTCTTGAGACGATTTATGAGATCCATCTGATAAAGCTGTCGATTGGGGACCATAGCAAAACAGATAGTTTTCTTTGCTGTTGAGAAGAAGTACGATCCATCGGTCGCATAGAGCAATATGTCATATTTCCGCAGAAGTAGCATCTTCTGAAACAGTGAATATGTAGCGAGTTTGGGGATCCAGGTGATTTGAGGAGGTAGGTTGAGTCTGAGCTTACGCTCAAGATCTTTAGTGATATCTTTTTCCCAACTGATGGTCAGCTCATACCCTTTTGATATGTAGTACTGACATATTTGTATCATGTGGCGCTCACCACCACCACAGGTGTCTAGGTACGGATTCCACAAAAGTATTTTTTTCATTTGTTTAGAGTACTACTAGTAATATACTTTTTCTCGTACACATAGAGCCAGGTGATGGTCTTGGAGTAGGCTTGATATATCGACTCAAGCCATCCGTATACTCCATCTCTGAAGCCTTGTTTCAAAATAAGTCGGCGAATGAGCTCACCACAATATTTGCGGAAAAAAGTCAACACACTCACTTTGCGACCTGCAGAATATAAAAGGTCTGACTCAACATCTTCGAATATAATCGTTTTTTTGACCATGCCAGACACATCAGTATGAAAATAGTGAATGAGGGGTGAGTTCAGCGTAGCAGATGATCCAGTTATGTCTGGAGTTGAGTGTATGCGTGCAGGCCAGCTGCGCAGCGCATTTTTTTTGATCAGTCTGACCTGGTGGTCTGGCCACCAGCCTCCGTGCTTCAGCCAGGTAGTATGCGCAAACATATTCTGACGGGGTATCCTGAAATGTGTCGGATGCTTGTTCGTAGTTCCAGCTAAAGCATCTTTGATCTCTGCAGCAAGCGTTGTTGTGATTCGCTCATCCGTATCAAGGATGAATACCCACTCAGTAGAAGCCTGATCGACTCCAAACATACGTGCTGGTTCAACATATCTCGATGGTGGAAAAGAGTGCACTTTTGCACCTAGGTGTCGAGCGATCTCTATGGTCCTATCAGTACTTTGCATATCGACCACGATTACTTTTTCAGCAAGTAATCTCGCTGATGCAATACAGTCTGAGATGAGATCCTCATTGTTGTGCGAGTTGATGATGACAGTGATCATGCGAGGTAGATTATAACTCAATCCCGTCACTATATGATATGGAGGTCTTGGAGTATTCCTACCAGAATTTTGTACACAGGTCAACGTGTTTGGATATTCGATGACCGATGCAGATAGATCACACCTCTCCTTTGATAGGTTTGCCGCTGCGCACTCATATATGCAAGAGGACCTATCGCCATATCACGCCTTATGACCTCCTGAATATCTCGTAGTAGTTCAATACTGATTTTCTCGCAAAGAATGCTCTACTTTAGCAGAACAGTTCAATCTGCATTCGATTTTGTTTGTGAGAAGTGGGTACAAATACTCTAAGAAACACATCTGTGCGAAATAAGGGACAAGCAGTATAATGAAAGTGACTATTTATGACCTCAAGATATTTGCAAACATACAAAGTACTTTTTGCCCTGTTTGCTATTTCTGTATTGGCCTGTGCTGCGTGGACGTGGGTGATGATTGATCCGAATTTTACACTCTATAATCACCCCAATTGGGCAATCTTCCGAGAGCGGATGATTGCCGTAGGTCTTTTTGATCGGCCATTGTCAGCACAGCTATACTTGTCCTGTATTGCGCTTCTGACAGCTTTACACCTATTGATTATCGGAAAGGTTCCCACACTCACTCTGAAGAAGGTGATGATGATCACTGTCATCATTGGAGTCATTGCGGGTATTTTCTCATACCCTGCGCTTTCTCGAGATCTCTTCAATTACATCTTTGATGCCAAGATATTTACTTTTTATGGGAAAAATCCCTATCTCATGCGGGCTATGGATTTTCCTGTCGATGAAAACTTGCGATTTATGCACTGGATACATCGAACATATCCTTACGGGCCGATATATTTGTTAATCAGCTTCATCCCGTCATTTTTAAGTCTGGGCAAATTTTCTCTTGCATTCTTTCTGTTTAAGAGTATGCATGTTTGCCTTTATGCATTATCAGTCTGGTGCATTTATAAAATCAAGCCAGCTGCAGCAATCTTTTTTGCCACTGCTCCTTTGGTGCTCGTCGAGGGGCTCATGAGTACGCACAATGACTTTGTGGCAGTGGGCCTTGGGATCATCGGTATGTACTGTATCCATCGAGGCTATCTGTGGCGCGCACTCATACTCATGATTGCATCGGGTTTTGTTAAATACTTCACCTTACCCCTCATGGTAATCCCCTCTGGTCTGCTCATTGGAAAATATATTTTTCCTTCATTACGATTCTCAAATACGAAGCAAAAAATATTAACCAAACTATTTTCACAAAAAAATCTTGCCTATTGTGCCCTTTTTGGGGTAGTCGGACTTATTGCATACGTTGCCGGCTCTGGTGAATTACACTCGTGGTATATCCTCAATCTATTTGTATTCACTCCATTTCTGTATGAATTGGTGAAGCTCTGGCAAGTGTTCTACATTGGCTTGCTCGTGAGCTATCATCCATATGTTGTAGGAGGAGAGTGGGGGCAGGGAGGAGATATTGGGCTCAAAAGGACAATCATGCTCATTACTTTCAGCATCAATCTCATACTGATAGCTATAGTTTTTTTGCGCAAAGTCTCACCCGCCTGGAAAAGAAAATCCAGATAATGTGGGTTCGCAGCAGCGATAAATTTGTTTGTCAATAAAATTCATGTATCATTCCATCATGCATTTGCATGTCGCACAGAGACCCAAGTTGAACATTCGCTTGTCGATGAAAAGACTGTTCTCTTCAAAAGTCAACATAGCCATTGCCTTGATGATAATTGCGACACTTTTCATCCGATTCTATGACTCACCCCACCGACTGAATGAGTTTGGATGGGACCAAGCCCGAGATGCACAAAAAGTCAATGATATTCTTGATGGCAAGCTGCACTTTCAAGGTCCTCGAACGGGTATAGGTCACATGCATATTGGTGTGCTGCATTATTATTCACTTGCCCCATTTTATTTTCTGACTGATCGTGATCCTATAGCTGCTCATTACTATGCAATTGTTATCAACATAGTGAACTTAGTATCAGCGGCAGTAGTTTTCAAAAAACTATTTGGAAACAAAGCTGCACTATTTGCAACGTACATGTATTGCTTCAATGAATATCTAGCTGAGATAAGCCGCAATCCGTGGAATGTCACTATGGGAATTGCTGTGGGACTATGGATATTTTATGTAGCTATGAGGTATATGAGTACGCAAAAACCATATTATTTAGCATGGTTGGGAGCTCTTATTGGGCTATATTTTCATTCCCACTTTTCTTTTATTTTTTATTTACCACTGCTCTTTGCACTATATATATTTTTTGGAAGGACAAGGGTGGCATTCTTTCATCTACTTCTAGGGCTTGTAGTGATGATAGTTTTTATGAGTGGCAACATATATGCAGAAATCATAGATCACAACTCCGATGCAAACAGATACAAAGACTTTTGGAATAATTACTTTATCGGATTTCATCTGCAGTTTTTCCTACATAGACTGCCATATAACTTGATCATGATCGAAAAAACCATATCAAGCAAGTTTGGCTGGATATTAAAATACCTATTTGTGATCTTGTTCGGTATTTTGGCATATGTTCACAGATCTACTGAACAGACAAAAAGAATTGTATTCCTAGCGATATTTCTCATAGGAATCCCTTCAATAGGGTACTCGATTTATGGGGGAACAATCTCGGAGTATTATTACCTTTTCCAATTTCCAATCATAGTTTCAATGCTCTGGTACGTGGGCAGTCTACTATATCGTCATATACCCCATCCCCATCAGAGAATTTGTCTTGCATTTTTTGGGATTTTTGTTCTGATAAATGCATATGTCAATGTCAGACCACAGCTTGTCTCTCAGGTGAATAATAGTTTCCAAAAGCAGAAAGACGACATGTTGTCACGGGTCAAAGCTGGCCAAGTGATCGAATGGGAAGAAGGAAAAATGGATTCCTATCTGTATCAATGGTACTCTGTACATAAGAAAATAAAACCGAACGATTAGAAGGAGTATAAATTTATGAAACTTAACACTTTAAATAAGTTGGGCATTGCCCTCCTGGGTATAGCTGCATTTGTATTTTTCCTCAATTCAACATATGTGTCATACCCCGACGAGTTTATTAATATTCTTGGGGGACGAGCGATCACGCTCGGCAAGTTGCCCTATCGTGATTTTTTCGATCATCACATGCCTTTTGCATGGTATCTCGCATCCGCAATCTTACTCTTCACAAAGCAAAACTACATCTTATTTCGCATTGGGTGGGGCTTGATCCAAGCTGTTGGAGTAGTGCTTCTTGGACTTTTGATTATTCGAAAATATCCTAGGTTTGCACTCATATATGCACTATGGGCGGTATTGTATGCTTCGGCCGCAATGTATTTTTGGCTTCATCTATTTCTTGGTGACTCTCTGGCGGTTTGGTTCTTTTCGGGAGCGATTTGGCTTTTACTGCTCGAAACTTTTTACCCGACACACGTCAGGTGGATACGAATCGGCATCACCTGGCTTATATCACTCATGATTTTTTCGTCATTATCATATGTATATATCGGTCTCATCATGTATGCATGGATTGGGTTACTCACTCTCAACATGCACATGCACAGGACCGTACATAGTGCTCATCGCATGCGAGAAGTATTGTTACTCATGATTGTAGTCAGTGCACCATACGTCCTCTATGCGCTTTACTTACTGATAACAGGAACAGCAAACGATTTTTGGTTTGCGAACTTTACCTACAATACTAAGCTCTATATCAACATAACCAACTATTCAGCAGTCACAAGCTCTTTCAATCCACTTCGATTTGCCTTGACAGTCATCAATAACTTTTGGCAGTCATACCTACCCCTATTGAGTCAGCTTGCGTATCTGTCATTCTATAGTCCGATCACTCGACTGGTTGCGCTTGGTACCCTGATGACTGCGTTGTATCTGTGCTACAAAAAGCCATTATTTGGACTGATCTACTTGGCGTTACTATCTTTTTCAGCTCCTCGTAGTAGTCAGTTTGTCGATATGAAACAAACAGATTATCAAATGGGCCTATTTATCATCATGGGTACGATAAGTGCTGCATTTGCACTTTATCAGCTTCTGTACGATCTCGATACAAAATCATTCTTTGTCAAATTTTGGCGGAGTATCGTGTGTTTCTTCTTGCTTATGTATTTTGCGTTTTCACTCGCGTTTATGTTTCAAAATACTCTTAGCATACGCTACCAGCGATATATGGGCATGTTACCTCCAACGGCCAATATTTCTGATATTGCAGATTTCGCTACTCGCTGGATTGAGCCAAGTGATACGTATTGGATAGGACCATTTGAAGCACATCATGCATTTTTTGTAAAAAATGGGCAAACTGCCGGCAAGTATCCATCACTCCTTCCCCAGTTTCGTGAGAATGACTTCTTGAAGAATGATTTTTTGTACGAGATGGAAAACGCAAATCCAAAGATGATCATTTTTCATCACGAGTCATCAATTTTTCAAACACCCGCAAATGAGTTTGGCGCATTTTTCCTCGACTGGATGAAAGGAAAATATGTGAATTGTGTTGAGGCAAAGGTCGAGTGTAAAAGTGTAGTGAGAGGGATCAGTGTCCATGAGGATGTGTATCTTCGCCTAGACAATAAAGACCTCTTCAAGCAAATGTAATAGGTAGGACGCGGTTATAGCATATGCAAAACAGTCAACCAGCGAAACACAGGAATACTGCACTAGATGGGTTGCGAGGCTTCAGCGCGCTTATGGTTGTACTAGCTCATCTGAATCTTGACCAGTCAACGGTAAATCGATTTGCTCCGTGGGTGTGGTATTTAATCCAACCATTTGTATCGGGGGGGACATTCTATGTTGCGATTCTCTTTGTGCTTACCGGATACCTCATGTCTACTCATTATCCCACTGTTACTTCATGGTCGAGTTTTATGCAGAAGAGATATACGAGATTATTTCCGGTCTTTATCTGTGTATCAATTTTTTATACCTATTTTTACTATTCAGTGATAAAAGGTAGTCCAAGCATAGAAAAAAATATTCCATTGATCGTGAGCATATTACTTGGAATCACCCTTTTAGGCGGGTTTATTTGGCGACTATATCTCAAGCTTCGAACCATCACAACCGGAAAAGTACTTTTTAGAATATTTATCTATTCTCAAGTAGCTATTGCGGCTGTATACGTATTTATTGTGATGCGCAATCCTGCAGCTAACATCAATAGTAATCAAACGACACTGCAAATATTCACAGGCTTAGTCAACACTACCCTTACTTCTACATTTGGTACATATATACCGCTTACCAATGGTTCATTTTGGAGCCTTGCGCCAGAGATACTGTACTACGCTCTTTACCCAATACTAATCGTTCCACTCATGGGACGACTAGGTAATGCATCAAAACTAAAATTATTGACCACAACAATCACAGTATTGTGTATTTTGATCACACTAACAATTGTCTTCAAACAGTTGCTTGGTTTCAATGGTTTGTATCCATTCTTTTGGTTCTATTTTTACCTTGGCAATCTTGCATCACAATATAATACTAAAATCCAGCAAACCCTTGATAGATATCAAAAAAAAGTTCGCATTGATATCTGGATACCAACTGTCACTATAATAGCTTTTCTAGTATTCCCAACGCTTATTTCAACATACCTAAAAAGTAGAGATAATATCGCCGGATTCATGTTCTTTTATCCATTTCCACTATTAGCGCTTATCTATTGTCTGAGGAACGGCAACATAATTAATACATTTTTTCAATCACGGGTACTCGTATGGACAGGTACAGTGAGTTATTCGCTCTATCTTACACACACGATCGTCATCGAGTTGTTACGGGGAGGAGAACAAATATCCACTGCATGGGCTGGCCCACAAGTTTTGATATATGTCTGCCTATCAATCTTATTGTCAATAGGACTCGCAAAATTGCTATATGAGTTACTTGAAAAACCTTATTTCGAAAGCAGACGCAAATCAATAGTCTCTCAAGTAAATCAACATGCAGTAGATTTTGCTAGACTAACAACTTCTAAGAAGTTTGGCGTAGTTTTATTGATCGTCTATTTTTTACTTATTGGCGCAGGACTTCAGAAGGAATATTCACTAACTTCTGTTACTCATCGAGAAACGAGCACTCGTTTTATCACCCCAGTCACTGAAAAATCAGTTTCATTTGCTGATTCGAAAGAACTTATATTCCAGATAAAGGCAACGGATGATAATTTCGGCATTTTTTCATTTCCAATTCAATATATCGGCAACAAAACTGCACCCTTAGGAGATGTCAAAGATACGTCTCATGCGCTGCGTGTAACAGTTGTAGATATCGCTAGCCAAAACGTAATATCGTCCAACGAATACAATGGATGGAGATTCGGAGCTGAGTCTCACCCTTATCCTTTTGGTTTTCCCCAACAAAAATACAGTAAAGGCAGGGCATATATCGTGAAGTTTGAGTCACTTCGAGCGTCGCCTGATGACTATACGGTGATTAGTAATCCTCAGACAGAGTTGTTGACCGTGTACCAGATTGATAAGTCAAGACTCCTTCGAAACCCAATAACATTACTGACAATATTATGGAGAAAGCTATCACTTATCGTGACCAGTAACGAATTTGGATGGGTTATGTTACTAAATACACTACCACTATTCATTTTGTTAGGGCATTTATTGACTCCTCATGAAAGCAAAAACGTCTAGGCATTTAGTACTTATATCGTCCGTAGTCATCATCTTGGCTGGCTTCGTATTTCTAATGCTGCCTAGCTTAACTTCCGGACTCGGCGAGAGATGTATATCAAACCAATGTGGAATATTGTTTAATAACATATTCCGTGCGAGAGATGACTTGTGGCACATGTCCCTTGCACAAGTTGCTTTTGATAGCTATCCATTTCGGATGCCAGTATTTTATGGAGAGGCACTGAGAGGCTACCACTTCTTATATAGCTATATACTGATGCTGGTGACGAAGACAGGTTTTTCAGTCCTGAGTGGCTATTATCTAGTGTTACCAATGATCTGGTTTATCATCTACACATCTTTCACGGTAGCAATATCGAGGGCACTGTTTAGTGATAAGAGGGCTATACCAATTTTTTTATTTTTCTCATATTTTTCTAGTAACCTCTCGTTTATCTTAAGCTTGAAAAGCACAGGATCATTTTGGAACGATATTGGGTGGTTTAGTAATCAACCCGCAGAGTACATGATCAATCCAACACTTGCACTCTCTATCCTGTTGTTACAAGCGATCATCTATGTATTGTTAAGAGTCAAAAGCAGTACCACCTTAACTTTTATTTTGACTATTCTTACTTTTCTTTTGTGGGGGGCAAAATTTTATGGCGGTGTAATAGGTTTTACATTCATTTGGATATTCTTAGCTATAAAAACACATAATAAACAATTGAGTTTAAAAAGTTTAGTATCTATCTACTTTGTAACTTTTTTGTCGAGCACAATTGCTGTGTTATTTTTTTACAACCCGTTTGTAGGTTCTGGAACTAGTGGAATTTTTAGTCTAGAACCATTCAAGACAATTCATCCAATCATTGAGGATCCAAGCCTGTTTCAGATTCTCAAGCTTGCAAGGCTGAGATATAAACTATACGAACACCCCTATATATTTGCACCAATTATATTAGCAATAGAATTAATTTCATTATCACTATATACGATGGTAGCATTTGGGACAAGGTTATTTGCTCTGTCACTACTTTTTATAAAATCAAATAGGTCGCCGATACGCATTGCAATATTTGCATCCAGTTTTATTTCGATTATTTTTGCGACACTGTTTACACAGAAGGGCGGCGACTGGTTCAATACTATCCAGTTCCTCGGTTATGGACAATTTCTTTTTCAGTTAGCTCTATCGATATTTATCGTCTATTTGCTCAGCTCAAATAACAAGAGGTATCTGGTATTAGCAATAGTAGTTGTAATTTTGACATTGATTGGCTCACTCAATCCAGTGATGGAGTACGGCAAAGACTATTTTATTCCTGCAAATAGTACTATACACAAAATATTTCAGCCAAAAATATATATTTCTAGTGCGGAAATTAAAGCGCTATCTTATCTAAGTAAGTTACCACCTGGAGTCACTTACACATTTCCATTTACGCCAATCTATGACGATAGAAAAGTAAAACAACTATGGAAAACAAACGACACTGCATTGGTGGCAGCTTTTGGAAAACAACAACTTTATGAGGCAAATCTCCAGCAACTTGATATCACGGGGATTGATCATAAAAAACGCACACAACTACTTAAGAATATCCTGTCAACCAACATCAAATATGTGCCTGTCAGGTATTTATACCTGTATAAACAGCATCCGGATTATAAAAAGTTTATCGCTCGAATAGGCTCAAGTGTCGTATCACTTTTTGAGAACGAAGAAGTCCATATACTTAAGAAGACGTGAGCTACTTGCTGAAACCTCTATTTTCTAACGTTGAGAGTGTTCTGGCCAGCCTATCATTTCTCACGTATAGACATGAAGGTTTATTTGATTTGACTAGTCTGGTGTACTTCTTCTCAATCTCTGCACTATTCATCACTACTTCTCCAACTACATCACAGTCAGTAGCATATACGAACGTTGGTGCGTTGGTTCGAAACATCTCCCACATCAATTTTTGATAGACCGGAATAGCACCTTGTACGGGATAAAAAAATGTGTACGGATATGCTGACTTCCGATGACTAAGCATGTATATGTGGGAGCCATATCCGATAACAAAAATAGTATCTTTTGCAATGGTCGACTCCTCTATGGCATGTGCATAAGATATGTCCGTAAAATATGAGATATTATATTCTTCCTCTCTACTAATCTGTTTAAGTAGCAGCGAGTTTGGATGAAGGTAGTAGGATACGGCAAACAAAACACACAAAGTAATAGCTATCGCTCGATATTTTGACGTATACTCACCGACCAAATAAGCTAGGATCGAAAGTAATATTCCTATCCACGGGATGAGTCGATATATTGCCCAGAGTTCTCTCTCTGGCGTCTGTGAACGAAGTGCACTTGTGAATAAAAGGAGCAACAAATAGATTATAAATAATACGGAGCGTGACCAATTTATAGTCTTTATTGAAATATATTTATGAATTATCACGAGCAAAAATATTACCTGGAGTCCAATCGTGCGCTGGAAACTGGATGACTCGGAATTGAAAATAGTGAAAACATATTGAAATGGGAGCAGTAGCGAACCAAAAACTCCACCCACACCAGATGCTTTTGATATATCAGTCTGAAAGCTGATTTTGTTCACGGTAATCATCTGAAAAAACCACTCATTTAGATTCATACTTGCGAGAGTAAAGATGGAAAGGATGAAGAATGGAGCAATGAGATATATTATTTTTCGATAATCTCGAATCCGTATACACAGTGCAATAAATATGATCAAAACAGTCACGAGAGTTGTTTCCCGTGAAAATATGATGAACCACATACATACGCCTGAGAAAAGCAAGGTACGTCGAGACCAGCTCTGAGATGAGATACTCAAAATAAATAGATACACAAGAGGATAGACGACCATGGCCTCAGCTTGGAACGAAAATCCAAAGAAATAAGGCTTCAATAGCTCAAACATGAGGGCAAAGATCAACACCCAGTTTCTTTTGAACTGCCAGTACATAAAGCTTATCCAACCTGCAGAAAAAATGATCATAAACACTCGATGGAGCTGGATTACGCGATAATAGTCAGCTTGTGGAGAGAGAAGAAATTGCAGGACATAGCTAATATATGCCGGCAACGGCATGCGATTGAAGAATATATCTGTATACAGCATCTTACCCTGATGCATCAATGCCGCAGGAACCCAGTTGTTATATTCATCCACAAACTTGAACATGGTGATGAAGCGATAGGATTGGAAAGAAGAGGCAGCAAGAATAATCAAAAGTAGCACCCATCCGATCCATTTGCCACAAAGAGCCGTACACGATGCCTTGATCACAGGCTTAAAAACGTATTTTTGATAATATGTAGTTTAGTTCTCCACGGGGCATATTTCACTGCAAAACGAGTCCGAGATCGTACCATAGCCTTCATATGAAAATCTGATCCTGAGCCACCGGTACTTTGTGCGTTTTTGTGCCAGAGCTTTATCCTAGGTTCGTATCTGATTGGAACACCTTTTTTCTTTGCACGCATGCAGTAGTCAGCATCTTCGAAGTACATGAAGTATGCCTCATCCCATTTCCCGATTTTCTCGTAGACCGATGTGTCGTATACCATACAACAGCCAGTCACGAAATCTGTCAAGCCGGCTTCGTCATACATGGGATGGTCTAGATCGTCCACGCCAACATGATGAGATGTGGCATGAGCCCAATCAATACGACCGCCTGCATACCAGATGGTGAAAGGCAAATGAGCTGATAGTTGATAGTTGATAGTTTCCGCCAGAGGCGGATCTGCCTTTGGCTGAGATAGTTGGAGATCCTTTGGTACTTGGTACTTGGTACTTGGTATTTCCTTTTTATAATATTCGTATCCTGGTGCATAATAGATTTTCCCACCGATGATTGAGCCTGGAAACTGATTCAGAGCATGTTTACACGACTGAGTAAAATAGGTGTCAAAGATGATATCGGGATTGACGACTGCAAATCGAGCAATTTCCAGGGACTTGGCTGCTTTCATCCCGAGGTTTACTCCATGTGCATATCCTTTATTTTCTCCACGGATGAGGGTATACCGATCATCTGGAAATGTGATGATCTGAAGATTTTTGCGAGGTGTCAAATCGACTACAAATACCCTGAAAGCAGTGTCGTATTGCGATTTGAGACTAGCAAAAAAATCATCCAGAATCGTGTAATTCTGATAGACGACAGTTATAATAGCTAACATAGTTGAAAGTTCGAATTCCAATTACAAAGACCCAAACAAATATCAATCAAATGTCCAAAACACCTTTAGAGATATCTTGATTGTATCAAAAGAAACCTAACTAAATCTGTTAAATATCGCTTACAGGTCGCGTCAAAAAAGCACTCAGATCTTATCTATGCGAAAGTATCCCCTTTGGTAGGGTATGTGTATTTACGAACGAAAGATCTTAGATATGGAGATAGTGTCAGTTGTATCCCATCGTCAGGGTTTACTAGATCGATATCAAACGAAGACGCAGATCTTTGGATCAATCAAAAAGATACACATAAAACAGGGGATGACCAGCGTGAGCAATAGTTTGTGAGGGTTTCACAGCTAGATAGGAATATTTATTCACCTCATCAGCTGAGACGATGATCACCGCATCAGTAACGGGCGAAGTAGGGATATGAAAAATGAATTTATCCGTCAGCTTTGGTTGTTCCCAAAATCCATACTCGTTGTATGGCTGAATCCTTGCGATTGCTTGATATTTTTTGGGATCCATAGGTCCTCCAAATGTAAGTAAATATATATATGCTTGGCCGAACTTATTTGTAACATACACAGTCCTGTATCGCTGACTCAGCGACCATGCGGTCTGAGCGACCTGCTTCATCCCTGCCTGCGTGGCCGAAAGCGTTCTTGGACTTGTAAGGTATTTGTCGAAATAGTAGTGCCACGAAGTGTAGAGTGTAGACACATGGATACCTATCAAGATTAGCCAAAAACCAAATCTAAGTTTTTGATTGGGGATACGGCTCATCATTTGAACAAGTCCGTAACTGGCCAGTATCATGATTGGCAAAACAAGCGTAAAGTTCCGCGTGCTCGTTTGAGAGGATATCGTCGCTATTGCTGGGGCGATAGATATCACCAACAACGATGCAATTGCGATCCGATGCGCTTGCTTCTTGATCCAATAAATAATCAACCCAATCGATGCGAATAAATACTCTACGTAAGTAACCAGGCTAATATGCATATCACCATATCGTGGGTTTGCGTCATTCCCGAATATGAGAAATGAGGGACTCAAGTAATAGACAAGTCTAGATACAACGGTATATATCGCAAAGCTCAATTTATTGTAAAGAAATGGTGATCCACCGGTACGTCGTCCTTCCTCGATCGCATAGATAAATGCCGAAGAAGAAAAATATGAGAGTTGACTCAAGCGAGTATTTGGAGCGAGGTACTCAGTAAATATAAATACTCCAGTCGCAACTATCGTGCTAAATGCATGCAACAAGCGAAAGCGTGGATCTTTCCAGACAAGTACCAATGTCCATATCGCAAGTACGGGCATGATGACCTTGGCGCTGTGATATGTGTATAAACCAAAGAAATAGAGTAAGGCCAATAATACAATCCTGTAAACAGAGTGACCCCTTTTGAGACTAAGTGCCACGATGAGGTAGATCATGATGATTGCAAGTAGTACGACAGCTTCATGCTGATGACGTGACATGGTGTGTATCCATACATTGGTTGAAGTCAAAAGAGCTCCGACATATCCGATAGATGCTTTATTGAATAGTGACATCAACAGAAGATACATGAGAATAGGCATGCAGATACCAATGAGATGTACCGGAAATCTGATCGTGTGCTCATTCAGTCCAAACAAAGCAATAAAGGGTGCCGAAAGCAAACCAGTTACCGGAAGCTTATTTTCACCAAAAGAAAGATACCTGATTGGGAATCTCCCATACTCATCACGGCCAGTTTGTAGTACCGAATACGTGTTGTAGCCCTGCGCAGCTTCATCCTCATTCAGACCGGGAGCACCATACTGAAACAGATGTAATGATAAAGCAATCAGTAAGCAAATGGTAAGTACCAAGATAGTTAGCAATCGAGTGGTATTGGTCATGATTCAGGTACAGGAAAAACTTTATTCGCCGGGATGATGAGGTATATCTGCTGATCTGATTTTTCTGAAGAGTAAATGATATTGTCAGAATTGATTTTTGAATCATTTGATTGGGCAATAAAAGTTGACATGCACACAGCCACTGCAATGCGGATCAGAGTAAAGAATTTACGTAGATTTAGGTTCATAAGTGAAATAATAGAAGACATCACGACCATTATATCTGATAGGTTTTGCTTTCGATTTCAGCTCTTCTGGAACCTCATCCGGGTATACGATATATAGGGTATTTTTTCTTGGAGTAACCTTCATCTGATCAGGAAATATGAACTTATCAAATCCCGGATTTTCCCAAAAACCAAACTGTATATATGCCGTACGTTTTGCCTGGGGGTGATATTTCTTAGGATCATATTTGCCATAAAATAATAAATATATATATGGTTGTCCATGGCGTTTTGTGATAACAAAATGATCATACTTTGGATACGCTCGCCATACAAAATCAGCAAATTCCCGACTACCAGCTTGCCACGGATAGTCTGCGACTTTTTGACCCAAGTACGATTGATAGTACTTGTCCCAACTTTGCACATCTTGATTCATATGTAGCAGCACGACGAGTACGAGAATGCTCGTGCTCAATATTCGTGCGTGGGTTGCCCCAGCAAGCGTCAATAGTGTCTTCTTCATAAAGCCTATGCAGCCATCCCAGCCATATCCCGCCAATAGGATCCATCCCATGCTCATCAGAAGAGATCGTGTGATAGAATTTTTTTGCCATACTAGTACTGCGGGTATGAGAGAAAACACAAGTAGAAAGAGCACCATCAGCCCTCGACGCCAATTTGAAATAAAGATACGAGATATCCCGAACCAAAAACCGATATAGGTCACGAGTGAAATGGGGCCCATACCTGGAAAGCCAAAGCGTAGATTTGCATCGCCATTTATTGTCATCATCTGTGGACTAAAATAAACAAGAGTAGTGCGGATCAACTCATACACTCCATACACATAGCGATTGTATATGAGTGGTGAACCACCAAGATTCCTTCCTGATTCTATGGCATATATAAAAAGGGGGTGACGGAAAAATAACAACGAATCTATACGATTAGTTGGCAGTAGTATTTCTGAAACAACAAATGGTACATAACAAAACAAGATGCATACCACTAGAGCAACTCGATACTTATGAAAAATGAAGAAATTCGTATATATCATCCCAACAATCCAAAGGACTGCATATAGTTTTGCAGGATGGTATGTCCACAGGGCGATACCTGTTGCTATACCGGCGACTATCAGATAGCGTACTGATTTTGTCTGGACATACCTGATAGATACGATGCTACCAATCATGATGAACCAGAGACAGACGATCCCTTCGTGGGCATGGCGACTAGTGACCTGTAACCATGGTGATGTTGCGGCAAATAACGCACTGAGAAGACCAACTTTCTTCGATCGAGTTAGGAGAGTAGCCAATACAAAAAATAATATTGGGAACGAAACCCCCATAATGTGCGTAGGAAGGCGAATCACCCAATCATGCAAGCCGAAAAGTGCGATACCTGGAATCATCAGAAATCCTGTTATCGGTAGTTTATTTTCACCAAACGAAGCGAATCGAATCGGCAGCTCACCAAACTCACCTCTGCCTGTTTTAAGCACGCTATATGCATTGTAACCATGAGCTATCTCATCTGAGTTGAGAGAGGGGAGACCAAGATAAAACAAATGGAGTGCAAGTGCGCAGAGTGTGAAGATTGCAAGGAACATCAATGTCGCTCGATGTTTTGCAAGAATATGAATCATAGATAAACGGTAGTGCAGAGCCTACATCACCTGACGCTTAAGCCAATTCATCACCTTTTCTGGTCCTCGTGTGATCTTTTCACGGCTCATCCAGTAAAGAATCTCTTTGCTCGTGGTGATAAAGAGTTGTGTTGTGGATTTCATGAGGTTTGTTTGAGTCACTTCTGGATAGCCCTTTTTTTCCCATACAAACATATATACCAACAGGTTATAAAAAACCTGTAGCAAAGCCAATACCAGTCCGTGAGCTCCGTCTTTATATCCTTTATCAGCAAAAAATCTCGAGACGAACTCACTCGTTGCTCGTTTGCAGGCATCGAGTATCGTATAGTGATCGTCTTTGGTGACGAGTTCTGTAGCCTCGACTCGTGCATAGCGGATAGCTTTCTCGAGGTACTGGAGAATACTGGTATAGTTGTGGTGCACTATGGCACAGGCACGCATCTCCAACTTTTGATCCTCAAACGCACCAACTATGAACCCTTTTCCCGTGAGCTCTGGCTGTGCATGCAAGGTTTTTGGCCAGGTTATGCAATCTTTCTTGAATAACCTGATTTGATAGTCTGGCCACCAGCGACTATGCGAGATCCACTTGTTAAATATATAGTTCTGTCGAGGAATTTTGAGATGAGTATATCCCTCTTCTATGGTTGATTCACGTATGAGCTTCACCAGTTCTGGCGAGAGATACTCATCAGGATCAAGCAAAAGTACCCACTCATGGTTCGCATGAGCAAGCGTTTCTTGCCTGATAAGCTCCACATACTCTGGCTTGTTCAAGTTGATGATTTTTAGGTCTGGGCGGGAATTCTCGACCTGGATCCGGGTAGCTGGATCAAGTCCAATATCAATGAGAATGACTTCGGCAGATACATCAGTCGCGCTACTCAGGGTCAGGGAAATATCGGGACAGGTTCCTTCGGCTACTATGATCGAGGAAATTTGCATATCAATTTCGATTATACCATTTATTGATCCTGATCTAGTCGATGAGGGGGATTTCAAGGTATAATCCTACTATGCTTGGTATCCACCTCACCCACGTGTATTCATATACATCTGCGGTCGAACTCGTTGAAAACGCTTTGACGACCAAGAGACACCTACACATTGTGTCACTCAATCCCGAGAATATCATGTCCGCTCAGTCCGACAGTGATTTCCAAGAGATACTCAATACTGCAGAGGTACAAATCATAGATGGAGTGGGGATACTTTTGGCTAGTCATCTGACGGGAGAAAACAAAAGCCATTTTGAGCGAGTCACCGGTATAGACCTGATGATTAGATTGATCAGCTCGATTACAAAGGCAAATCATCGTGAGGTCACTGTAGGACTCCTCGGTGGAAGAGGAGGAGTGGCAAGACAGGTGCGTGACATACTTGCGAAGAAATATGTGTCTAGCCCGCATGTCCGATTTGTTGATCTACCAGAATCTGAGTCAACTGATCCGTCAAACACAATTCACCTAAAGGATGCAAATATCGATTTGTTATTTGTTGCTTTTGGGAGTCCTACTCAAGAAAAATGGATTTGGCAAAATAGGAAATCACTATCGCAAACAGTATGCATGGGAGTGGGGGGAGCATTTGACATGCTGACTGGGCGTGTGCCACGTGCACCAGCCCTCATTCAAAAAATTGGCCTTGAGTGGCTCTATCGATTGATTGCGCAGCCATGGCGGTTGCGACGACAGATCAGGCTTCTGCAGTTTATATGGAGGGTTTTTGTCAGAAGAAAGTAATCGCACGGTCCTCCGGTACAGGCTTTCTACCCTTTGAATGCACGAATAAACGTGCTCAATATCTCGGCGGGAGAGTACCTAAAAAAGTTGAGCCTCAAATATCTCTGGGCAACCGCTATCACCAGCACAAAACTACTTGAAAGAAATATCTGGACATATGCAAAGCCGATAGCCCCATATGTTCTCACAGACATAGGTGTGAGTAGCCATGTCATCACGGTCCAATAGGCCATGAATGCAAGCGGAATGCGAGGTTTTTTCAGCGCATTGAAGATATTCATAAATGGAGTTGATAGCGTAGAAAGAAATGCCGATATACAGAACAACTGAAATATCGGTACGGCCGACTGCCACTTTGCATACTTGGGGATGATCTGTACTGCATAGGGCATGGCCAATGCAGAAAGTAGCAAGATAGGACCGAGGATGAACGTCTGTGCCCAGATAGTCATCGTGACGGTGCGTTTTAATTTTTCCTGGTCATCCTGTAGCCGTGAGAGCACCGGAAATAGTACTTTTGAAATATTATCCATGATGATACGAATAGGCGCCTCTGCCCACTTCTTTGCCCATGCTATCTCGCCCAGAGTCGCAAGGCCAAGTGTTTTGCCCAAAAAAATGACTACAAACTCATCCTTTACCAGTGCGAGGAGTGAGTTGAGCTGAAATGGAAGTCCGAACGAAATCAACTCATGCAGAGATTGTTTATTTACCCCCAGTACAGGTCTCCACGTCGAGGACCTATACATGAGAATAGCACCCACCACAGCACGGACTATGACGGCAAATGCAAAGCTCATCAGCCCAAAATTCATAATGATTCCTACAGAAATGAGAATATAAAACAGTGTATTTTCGATGACCTGAATACGGACAATAGCTGCGAAGTTGACCGATCGCTCGAGCAAAACTGAAGGAATTGTTTTGAGAGATGAGATGAAGAAACCTGCCAGGACAGCCCAATACAGGTATACTGCATTGACCGGAAGTTGATAATAGCCACGGATAAAGTTCGTCGCAGCGAATCCGAGGGAAACAAGAGTCAGGATGAGTGCCTGTTGAATCGTAAATACTGTACTGAGGTCCTCATCCTTCACTTCCTTTTTTTGGATGAGAGCGCCAGCAAGTCCGATATCAGATAGATAGTTGAATATTCCTATCGTCGCAAGCGTTGCTGCATATATTCCAAATACTTCCTTTGCCTCAAGTGCAGTGATAATGATATTTGCAATGAGACCAAGGACGGCAGCATATCCACTCTGAAAGAAAAGAGAGATTAGGCTTTTTTTTGTATTTTTCTGTAAATGTGATGACATAATAAGTATCCCAAAGCACCAAAGCTCACTGCATGCGAGATAGTGTACAAGACAGTTGGTGGTTTGTACGCATTAAACTGAGTCTTGAGGAGATCTAGTTCATTTTTCATAGGCGTTTTCATCCGCAGACTGTTCCATAGACTGAGGTCGATAGTGCGTGGCAGATATTCAGGTATAGCATAAGCTGCCTTGCCCCAAACAAACTCTGTACTGTAGAGAGAATAAACCTTTTCTGCAGCTATCAGCTGTCCAACAAAGAACTTTGCATTGAGTATGAGTATGACCGCACAAATCACTAGGACCATGCTGCGAGTGATGTATAGTGGTAGTCGAACATAATTAAAAATATATACACTGATGTATGAAGCGGCAAATAGTATAAATGCAACGAATCGCCATGGAAACTGAAAAGATTTCATCAGTGATACACCCTCCCACACAGGTTGAGATACTTTGAGGGTGAGAAAAAGACTCAGAAGACCCAATAAAACAATCACAATTGACGTCAGGTCAATATCCCTACGCCGCTCCCTTTTCAGAATTTGTTTCCGTGAAAACACCTGATAAAGCAGAGTACTAATAAATAAAAATACCACAGCGAAAGCAAAAATGATGGTAAACTTGCCTATCATAAAGCTGATACCATCGCGATCACAACCGGGAGCTGATCCTCCATAACCCCACCCGTTATTGCTAGTCCACAGCTGTGAAACACACAGGAAATGATCACTGAAATCGGTTTTCTGTGCAATATCTTGTGCATACGTACCTGAAAGTCCAAATACAACAGGTATCCAGAAGTAGACACTCAATACGAGGGCTATAAAGAAAACCTGTAGGGCGGCTTTGCGATGAGTTTGAACTATGGCAACTATAAAACAAAAGATGATGGCGATGAGCGAAAGTGCATTGTGACTCGTAAACAGCCCAGCAAGGACAAGTGAATTAATAAGAGCCCTATTTTTCTGTTGCAATCCCCACACACCCCAGGGCAACAGTGCGATGAACCAAATCTCAGCAAGGTTACCGCGTACAAATATCTCACTCGCTATCCACGGCGAGGCTGCATACAGGAAAGCTGGAACCAATCGCAACACTTTATCATGACTCACTCGTGAGGCGAGCGTATACATCCCTCCAAAAGCAGTGAGTATGCTGAGCAGAAAAGACAACTTGATCGCCTGACTGATTTCAAATCCTATCAAATGCATCATGCTAGTGATCCAGTAGGCGGTAGGTGCGTAGAAGGTGAAAACGGGGTATCCATTCCCAAATGCATAGTCAGGTGCGATCTGAGGAGGGATGTGGAGCTGGGTGAGTTCTTTTGTAAACTGCTCAATACGCGAGGACTGCGTGACATCGTGATAAGAAAAGAAATCGAGTGCAAATGGGTTGAGATTACGGCCAACAGTCACCGCAAGCACCATTAGTGCAATAAGAAGCGGGAGATTGATACTTCTACCAAATTTCTTCATCAGATTGACGTTGAGCATGATGGATCATCGAGGGCTAACTGGAGGACGTAACCGGAAAAGATACACCTTATCTGGACTACCGTTGGGTTTGCCAAATACTTTGACCTCCTCAATCAAATCCTGTTGCCAGTGGATAGGAAAATCATTTCGATGGGGAAATACAACGAATACATGTTTGTCCACTGTTTCTTGTTGGGCTGTTAAGATATCTGACTCATTGAGTGGCCAAAGACCACGCACATCGATACGATCTTCCCGTTTAACGTACGCACGCAATACATCTGCGATCAACCCAAAATCTCCCTCAGCAAGGACAAGCGCAGATTTACCATCTGTAGTAGATGAACGAATTATTTGCATAAGTTCTGGAGTACCCCACACTGCGGACGCACCCTCAATATATTGCCCACGATCAATAGGTGGCAAAGAAATGCTAGTTACCGAGAACCATTGGGGAAAGCAGATAAACAGAAGTACAACTGAAGTGATTAGTAACAATATCCGTCGGGTGTTTGTAGAGAAAGAATTGAGAGCATAAATAGCTGCAATACTGAGTAATCCTGCAAAAAAGATCAAGTATCGCGGGTACACCACCTTGTTAAACATTACTATGATGATGAAGGGGGAGATGATCCATAGGACAAGGTAGTGTCCGAGAGGTTCATGATTCCTCCATAACATATATATCCCAACGAGACCCAGCACAGGGATGATCCATCCGCTTTCCCAAAAAATATACTGGGGTACTATTTGAATGTTATTCATGACTAGCTGAAACGGATTTGCTAACCATTCACGAAAAGTCAAAATGAACATCAAGTTTTTCTGAGCTATGTTATGAAAGAAAGGCGAAAAGAATCGTTGTGATAGATATATTGATAAGGCTAAGAACAGACCGGCAAGATACAAGAAAATATAATCAAATAATACTTTTTTATTGCGCCATACATGGGCTACTTTGTTTAAAATAGTTTGCCCATGTTGAAAGACCACTATTGCTGTGCAGGACAGTCCGATAAACATGAACAGGCTTGATTTTGCTAGCATACCGATCCCAGCAATAGCACCAAAAAGCACTGCAACATCCAATCGTTTCATTCGTACTAGTAATATGGATACAAACATCAACCAAATGACACTAGCATTTACAGCAGAATCTACAAGAGCCAAACGATCGTAGAAAAGAAAAAATGGCGAAAATAGATATATGATTGCGGCAATCGCAACAGCCCGTTTACCCCATAGATAGCCACTCAAACTCATCATCCCAATCATTCCTATAAACCCACTTGATACTGAGAAAAGTCGACCTGCGAAGAGCAAATTATCTGGAAATAATTTAACAAAGGGGATTGTTCCCCACGTTTGTAGCACCTGTTTTCCATCAAGCAGTGAAATAAATCTCCAGTTTGGATCATTAGCGGCGATCCGTGCCCAGTTAACATATATGCCTTCATCCACAAATATGGGAAGAGCGAGGATATTGAGCAGTCTTGTAAAGAAGTAGAGTGAGCTGACAGATATCAGAAAAAGAGCAAATTTCCACGACATGCGACGCTTAATCTGAACGAATGTATCAGTGAATGAAAACATACATCTTGATTATAGCTTATTTACCCAACACTACATCTGCTTTTGTGAGGCTGTAGCTCGGCTGTAGAGTATCCATTCACCTCGCTGACACTCAGTGATCACGGTCGAGTTGGATGCAAATGCATCTTGTGCATTTTTGCTTAAAAGTTTGAGGTCATCGATATGCATGGCGTATGCGTCATATTTACTTACTTCATTTAGAAATTGTTCTGGTTTATAAAAGAATGTAACTGGCTTATCTAAATAAAAGACAAATGTAGGAGCAGATCCATAGATAAACGAGCTCGCAATAGCAACTTGTGCCGCTTCGATGACCTGCATATCTTTGCGTTGGGTTGGCGCAATGAGATATGCAACTCTAGTAAATGGAGGCATACCCTTTTGACATCTCGCTAGGGCGACTTGTTGAGGAATCACATTTTTAGGCACTGTAAAGCCTATTGTTTGCTGTAAAAACATATACCCCGACCACACTATCAGTGCAAAATAGCAGAGCGTTTGCAGTGACTTGCGGGGGATATGAGAAATCGAGTAAACAACCCAAATGGCTACAAAAGGGAGAATAGGTACGATGTACCAAGATAGTTTTGATCTACTGATGGTGAGCAGAGCGAGATATACAAGCGGCAAGAGGAAGAAAATATCAATCTGTTTTGAATCACGACGTCTGAGGATGGTGACGATCCAAATGACGATACCGATCCCAGCGATGACTATAAGTAAGTGGTAATTTGCCCATAACTTTTCAAAATAGAAGAACTTCCCTCCAAAATGAAGCTCTATCGGAGTAGTGATGCGCGAGATCATGTGGTCTTTGATATGCGAGGATATGAATTGGCTCGGATATTGGACTATCATGATGAGGTGCCATATCAGTGATATTGATAAGATCACCAACCATTCGCGCACTTTTGTCTTGGTAAGTGATCGATGGTAAATTGAGAGAGCAACATCTACACAGAGAGGGATAAACCCAAGAAAAGATTTTGTCCAAACACCTATGATGGTACCGATAAGCCGAGTGCGAAATGTGTTATCGCAGACATAGAGCAACCAACCTAAAGTAAGAAATATATCCACATTGACGATACTAGCTCGATCGATAAAAAAAGGAGTAGCCGCAAACATCAGCACTCCAGCCATCTGAGCCAATGGGCTTCTAGTAAAGTGCTTGACACTCTGGAAAACCAATATCACACAACAAATGGCAGCGATTACCGATGGCAGACGAGCGATGAACTCACTCGTACCAAATAGGTAAAAGAGTGTGCCAATGACGGCAAATAAGAGAGGTGGTTTCTCAAGCCAAATCGCGAGGTTATAGTGGAGGGTAAATCCAGGATCGCGCAGCCATTCTCGAGCGACTTGCGCATATATAGACTCATCCCAATCGAAGAAAGGTACAGTTGACATGATGATGGCTCGCATCCAAAGCCCTCCTATGATGAGAATAAAGAGAAAGAGCGGAAGATGGCGCTTGAGCGAGTGCATTTGGAAAGTATACCTCACCTAAAGTGTAGATCTTGAATAAGATTTGGATCAGAATGAACAGCAATCTCATCCTGGCTTAAATTGTACCTTTCGACCTTCAAGCCGTTCGGATACGTTCGTGTGTAATCAGCAGAACGCTTGATTTTGACCTGATCCGATTTCCACCAATCTCCGTTCAGCTCAGGTCTATAGTCGGGCGCTGGGGCAATAAATAGATAAGTAACTCTTTGTTTTTTGTATGGAGTTGAAGTTGATATTGGAGTCAGCCGCTGGACATAATTCATTGCATATTTGATCGCAAATCCATATTGATCTGGAGTAAATACGTAATACCCGAAAGTATTTTCACCATCGTTAAACACCATTTGTGACACCTGCTCATTGAATCTCCAGGAGGATTGATCTTTGTTAGAAAAATCTGCAAAGTCCTTTACATACTTCACATTCGAGTATAAATATGAGAGACCAATGAATACGACTATCATATTAAGAAGCCATTTGTATTTTTGAGTACACAAGATGCCTAGTGCTATGGTGGTCAAGTGGAGAAAAGGCCAATAATAATAACCCCAGATAATTCCTCTAAAGAAAAATGAGGTGACCCAGAACCCAAAATAGAAATAACTGAACAAAAAATAGAAACTTTTTGTTTTTGACGGAAAAAAGTACCATGATTTATATACAACCCATACAACAACACAAACTATGATGACACTGACCAAAATATGAATGTTGCTGAGTAGATACCAACCTTCTATAAACATTCCAGTTAGACGAGATATAATAAATGACGAAACAGAAGTTACACCATAATCTTTATTACCACCGGTCACATGATGGAGAACAGAACTGAGCTGGAGAAATGAGTGACGGAGCTCGAAGATGATGTATGTTACAAGCGGTATGACAAGCACAGTATATGCGCTCAAACTCAACCATTTTTGAGTCTTCACAACGCGCCTTATAACGATTGGAAGTGTGAGAACTAGTATAGGCACTCCCCAGGCCATTTGAAATTGTATAATCACGCCAAGCAACAAAATCGCTATCATCAAATGTTTCATGGCTCCTTCTTGGATATATTGATAAAAAAAATAAAAGAAAAGGGGAGCCAAAATAACTGCACCATATGGATTGAAAAGGCTAAGTAAAGTAGCGGGGATAGTGCAAGTGATGAGAAAGGCTGAAATAATGGCGACCTCAGGTCCGAAAAGCTTTTTGGTTACTCGATATGCAATGTAAAGTCCAGTCAAGCACAGCAGAAACCAGAAAATGCTCATTTTTGCAGGGTCTCCGTGTGCAAGTAGGAAAGCTGGGACTTGCAGATATAGCCACAAAGGACCATGAAAAACTCCAGGGATACCACCTGATCTTGGACCAAGGAGGGTGAGGTGATTGCTGTAGACTATATCTTCGATCAGTAGAAAATCTCTGGCTATGTCTGTTTGAAAGATGACATCCTGATAGGTTAATAGCCACAAAGACAGCAAGAGATTCGTGATTATTCCAAAGTACAGAAACAACCTAAATAATCGATAAAAGTCCAGCTTTTTTGTCATAGTGCAATAAATGGAATCATGCTATTTGTTCGTTATTTGATATCTCCCTTTCATCTCATACCATTTCAGTCGGGCCATATCAGTCAATGACTCATATACATCTTTGAAAAAGCTCACGCGACGAGTCTCAACATGCCGCCAAAATACCGGTACCTCAACGATCTTATACCTCAAACGATTTGCGATAAAGAGGAATTCAAGATCGAATATGGCAGACACTGACGCCTGTCGACCGACTGTCTTTCGCTTGAAAACTACCAGTTTATCGATGACTGAGAGTGCGACAGTTCGATCAAACAACTTGAATCCACACTGGGTATCTTTGATGCCGGGCAACCCGACGATAAGTGTGCGGACCATGATCATACCTAGCGCCATGATCTTGCGAGTGATCGGCGCATCAGGGCGGACAGCCCCTCGAGACCCGATGACTAGTGGTGTACCAGTCGACTTCTGCACTTCGATAAGTTTTTCGACCTCCTCTATAGGTGTTGCAAGGTCAGCATCTGTAAAGAATACATATTTGCCCTTTGCTTCTTGTATGCCTGAGATGACCGTTGGTGCTTTTCCTCGATGGGAGCAACAGACGAGTCGAAATTTGGGGAATTGCTTGAGATATTTACTTGTGATCACGTCTCGAGATTCGTCAGTAGATCCATCATCTACGATGAGGACCTCGATAAACCGCTCATCATCACGGACATAGTTACCAATCTTATCAAGCACTCCCTTTTGGAAGTTGGAAACCTCGTTGTAGCAAGGGATGATTAGAGAAATTGAGTTCATGTGAGTACGGTGAATAACCGAATATGATAAGGATGGTGGATGGTTTTTGTATTGTATATCTTCATGTATAGAAAATCGAGTTACCATTTACTCATGCACTATTTTTACAATCCAAACATTTGTCACTCGCTTTTGCGATACCTGTTTCCATGATTGGTGTCTATTTTGAAAATCAGCCAGCTGCCATTGAGGGTTTCCGGCTATTTGGCATGCCTTTATCGTTTCTTCATGACAGATCACATAGATTTCGGTTGGATCGCCAAGTGCATCAGCGGGCATTGGTCTTTTGCCATAATACTCAAGATAGTATCTGAAGTGACCCTCAGTCTCATAATACGGCAATCCTACTACTTGGTACTCCGCAGCGGGCCCCTGATCGATGATATATTTCGCTACAGCTTGTGCATCGCCCAACTGAGTATACGGTCTATGCGGCTCAGTCAGGTAAGTCAGTTTTGATGAGTTCGATACTACATACGCGGTCAAGCAGAAAACCAAAACACCCACGAGCAGTAGGTTCGCCGCAAGCCGCGGTATGCCAAGGGACACTAGTTTTGATGTGATTTGATGGATACCCCATGCCATCACGAGACTAACTAGAAAGTATAAGGCGAGATAGAGATGATTGTAGTAGTGCACATGACGACCAGTCTCAAGTAGTGCAAACAAGGGAACGAATGCACACACCGTGATGACACAGGCATACACAAACATTCTTTTTGCACCTGTCAATCTCATTCGGGCAAAAGTAAATGCCGCTAGTGACAAGCCACAGAGCGCGATGAGCGAGACTTCTGTGTTCCAATCAAATTCGAATCCATTTGTCCACAAACTTCTGATAGTGTCATTGAATCGGTCAAGGTAGGCGATGTTCTTTGCTTGGATTTCGCCAGTTGAGGAGGCCCGCAAGAGCGTCTGAAGATTGATGAAATTATTCTTTACATCAAACAAGATGAGAGGTAGGAACGAAAGGATCCCAGCAAATATACCGATCAAAATATTGCGTACGTACATCACTAGCCCATTGCCAGTCTGCTTAGTTTTTAAAATATAGATTCTCAGGATATGCCAGATCGTAAGTAAACCTATGGGAAGCAAAAGAAGTACACTAACATAGTGTAACTGGAGGCAGAAACCCATCACCAGTCCTGTTGCGATAAACCATTTTAGTTTCCCACTCTTTATCGAGTAGTACCAACAAATAAGTATGATAAAACTAAACACGCTCACCGGGTTTGGATTCCAGCTAAAGCGTGATTGCAAAATCTGATTCATTGAAAAGCCCGCCAGCACAAAAAATATGAGCGACACGACCTTACCAAAATTTTTATATACGAATATAAAGGTGAGAAATAGTCCTATGGTATTGATGATAGCTATGCCGTACGCAGGACCTGCTGGATCAAGTCTCCACAAAAGCATAAATGGAGCCATCAGGTAATAGAAAAATGGACCAGTAAACACATTGCCTATAGAGGTGGTAGGACCAACAAAAACCAACTTTTCAAGGGTCACTATGCGTTTGAGGATGATTGCGTCACGACCCTGGTCTGATAAGAATGTGAGATATTCGGGAATACGATAGATGCGCAGAAAGAAGGTGCCCACGAGTAGCAAAAGTATAAAACCCCAAAAGAAATACTTTTTTTTCATAGGTTTTTATTATCTGAAGAGAGCCCAGTCACTGATAGGGGCTTGATTGGTCATGATGAAGTTTAGCACATACAGATACAGCATCGGGAGCGAGAGGATGAGTCCTATACGAAATGGTTTGGACTCAAAGAAATCATGAAAAGCCATGATGAAAATCGGTGCGAGAGGCATGGCAAGTCTCATGATATCAACTTGGGGGATGAGAGACAGGAGGGCTGTGTAGCAAATCGCAAAGACAAGATATATCGGATGTACCATATCCTTGCCCCTGGGTGATTGACCGATGATTTTCCGTCCCACTGTCAGAGTCCATAGTTTCCCAATCAGTACAAACATACCTATGAAATAAAGCGCGGTATGCTCGAGCCATCCAGTCTGTATCCATCTCGCTGCGTAGTTAAACATGGCAAACGGATATGATGCACCCATACCTACCGTTGCCTGTGCTCGAAAATATGCGTTGAAGTCCCCGAGAGTTGATTGATAGAAGCTCGCAACCAGTACGTATCCAATGAGAGGAGCAATGATGGCTATGAGCATACTGGTCCTAAAACGTGTATGAAACTGCGCACGCCAATCACACGTAGCTGCACACAGCGAGGGAAGGCTTTGCACGAGTGAAGTCGTCGCAAAAACAGGCATCAATACGACGGCTTGGAACTTCGCAGTGACCGCGAGTAAGGCGAGTATGCCAGCGCGTAAATAGTAGCCACGCTCCCATTTCCACAATGCGGTGAGGATCAATGCGCCCAGTAACATCTCTGGCGAGATGACAGTTCGGACGATCCAATACCGAGGTGGAAAAATCGTAAGTACAAAAGTGAGCCACAGCGGATGTTTCGAATATCGCTTTATCCAGTTGAAAAACACAATATTCAATAGAACATTGCTGAGTAGATTCACCACGAGGGCTGCGGGAAAATATCCGAGTATTTGACCCAAGGGAGCGATAAGCCAACTATAGAGTGGAAAATGTGCTGCGTAGTACTCGTTTGGCCGTTCCAAAAAAGCTCTCTTTCCTATCTCCTCCGGATCATACTGAGTGATTGCGTTGAGTACATAGTTTGGGCCATCCCAGTTTTTGTAGATTTGCTGCATCCCCGAGTCTTTGAGGTCTAGAAAATACACCTCTTTGAGGTGCAGGACAAAAGGTGTATAAACAATCAGAACAGAAACAATCGTTATACAGATGACGACAAGATACTGTTTTGTGCTGGACGAGAGGCGGTTCATACTGTAAACTCAATTATAGCGTCATTCCTATGAAAAAAATCATCATCACACTTTTTGTGCTTGGTATCTTTGGGTTTGTGGGATATCGTTACTACAAGACCAATATCGCGAATGCGTCTACACCCGTTGAGGGAGAGACCCCATTTACGGTACAGAAAACTACTCTCCGTGACACGCTCACGTTATCCGGCAAGATTGATGCAGATGAGAAAGTGACGCTCGCCTTCAAGTCAGGAGGTCGTCTCGTCTGGCTTGGCGCGAAGGAGGGGGACTATGTCCAAAAGGGACAGGGCATCGCAAGTCTTGATCAGCGAGAGTTGCAAAAAAGTCTTGAAAGTCAGCTAAATACGTACATGATCACCCGATGGGACTTTGATCAGACGAGGCAAGACAACAAAGATGCTCCGTATCGCGATGGTGACGTAGGTGATCGGATGAAACGCATCATCGACAAGGCGCAATTTGGGCTGAACAACTCCGTGATCAATGTCGAGCTCCAGACGCTAGCACGAGAGTATGCATATTTGAGCACACCAATCGAAGGAGTGGTGACCCGCATGGCGGTGACCCAGCCCGGGATCATCGTCACCCCAACGAACACCTTTGAGATCATCAACCCCTCTACGATATATTTTGCAGCAACTGCCGATCAAACCGAGGTACCAAAGCTCACGGTAGGTCAGACTGCGCAGGTGATACTCGATCCATACCCAGAAGAACAGATACGAGCGACTGTGAAATCTATCGCCTTCACACCCAAAACCGGCGAGTCTGGCACAGTGTATGAGATCAAGATGGTATTTGCGTCTGAAAACAACAATCTAAAATACCGCATCGGGATGACAGGTGACGTCGAGTTCACTACTCGCCAAAAAAGCAACATCATCGCTATCCCCACTCAATACGTGAAAACAGAAGGTGGCAAAAAATATGTGACAAAAGTGTCTGATGGAAAAAAAATAAAAGTTGAAGTTAAAATCGGTGAAGAAGGCGACTCAGATATAGAAATCAGATCAGGACTCAAAGTGGGCGACGTCATCGTCGAGACGAAATGACGAACGTCAGTGAGTCATCCCGTGCATACGCGTGAGCGAGACACGGGATCCAAAGAACATAAGTAGAAAGTAAATATATATTAATGTAATACACATGCATCATCTATACAGATGTAAGTACAAGGAAATCACAGATCATATATACAAATTATTTTGCTTCATCTAACTCGCTAACGCTCAAACAGAGATTCAGAAAAAATTTGTATATATGATCCTTCAGGTACTGACAGTTAACTGTAATTAAGTTGTATCCATCATGATCGAACTTCAGGATATTTGGAAAGAATATCAAATCAATGCCGAGGAAAAATTTATTGCGCTCAAAGGAATCTCTTTGCAAGTTGATTCAGGTGAGTTTGTAGCTATTACTGGCCCATCTGGGTGTGGCAAATCAACGTGTATGCAAATACTTGGACTGCTTGATAAGCCTACGAGGGGAAAGGTGATGATTGGAGACAGGGAAGCGGAGAATCTTTCTGACAATGAGCTATCACGATTGCGCAACGAATATATTGGTTTCGTTTTTCAACAATTCAATCTCATCAACAAACTTACCATACTTGAAAATGTATTGGTCCCTACGCTATATACTCGAAAAAAACTCAGTTACAACCCACGTGAATACGGCATGTACTTGCTTGAACGGTTTGGGTTGATAGAAAAAGCAAAATCGTATCCGAACAAGATTTCGGGAGGTCAACAACAGCGTGTTGCGATAGCACGTGCGCTCATCATGAAACCAGACTTTATCCTTGCTGACGAACCGACGGGAAATCTCGATACAAAAACAGGTGAAGAAATCATGAAACTTTTCAAAGAGCTCAATATCCAAGACAAAATCACCATACTGATTGTGACCCATGAAGCAGACATTGCAGCAAAAGCAAAACGTCAAATCAAGATGAAAGATGGACAAATCATCGAATCATAAACTATGTATTACCTTTTCACCATATTTGTCTCGGGCTTAGAGGACTTTAGTCGAAATAAGGTTCGCACACTTCTCACTTCATTGGGTATTCTAATCGGTGTTCTTTCTGTTGTTCTAATCATCGCATTTGGTTTGGGACTGAAGAAATCCATCAATGACCAGTTTGAGTCACTTGGCTCAGGACAGCTCATACTTTTTCCTGGTCAAGTACTTGCGAATGGCAGATTTAGAGGTGGGGGAGGCGCAAATCAAGCTGTGACTCGGTTCACCGAGAAAGATATAGAAAATCTGAAGCGTGTCAAAGAACTCAAATATGCCATACCTTCGGTACAACGCGCAACTACAGTATCTGCAAATGGAAGAAGTGAACCAGTGGATGTGGTCATGTCCACGGCAGATGTATTTATAGTCAGAAATTTTATCGTTGATAAAGGGAGGTTGTTCACTCCGCAAGATGACCAACGGAGAGCAAAAGTTGCGGTACTCGGATATGAAATCGCTCGCAAGATATTTGATGAGTCTGACAATGCCTTAGGGAAGAAGATCAAAATCGAGCAACAGACATTCACCGTCATCGGAACCCTGAAAAAGGTAGGCTCAGCAGGCTTTGGTGGTCCAGACTATGATAACAATATCAACATTCCCTTTAGGACCGGGTTCGTGTACAACGCAGATAAAAAGTTTTCTGCTGGTGTGTTGGTAGTGCGTGACCCCACCAAACTCGAAGCAGCCAAGGTTGCCATATCCCAGGCACTTGAGCGAGACTACAAGAAAGACGACTTCTCGATAGTTGAGCTCTCACAGATACAGGGTGCAGTGACAAGTATATTTGGCATCCTCAGCTCGGTGCTCACTGGTATCGCCGCTATCTCACTCGTAGTCGGAGGTGTTGGCATCATGAACATCATGTACGTCTCAGTCTCTGAGCGTATCAAAGAAATTGGCGTCAGACGTGCACTCGGAGCAAGAAGAGCAGATATATTGTGGCAGTTTTTGATCGAAGCTGTGACTCTCTCGGTATTTGGTGGCATGTTGGGGATTGGACTCGCATTTTTGGTAGTCGCTGGTGTACAACAGTTCTTTCCCGCATATATCAACTTCCAGTCAGTCGCATTGGCACTGGGGGTATCATCACTCATAGGCATCATCTTTGGTGTCTTTCCTGCCCGAAAGGCATCGCTTTTGTCGCCCATCGAAGCTATACGGTACGAGTAGACTTCATAAGTTAAAAATAGATCCCGGGTCAAGCCCGGGATGACACTCGAGTACCTCGACACAAGGGTCGAGGAGTGTCACTTTTGACAGGAAGGACACATAAAACTACTTCGACCATTTTTACTTATGCGTTTTATCACCGTTTGACAGCGCGTGCATGGTTTACCCTCTTGATCATATACTCGGAAATGATTTTGATAATCTCCGCTCGCACCGTTTGGCAATCGATACACCCACGTTTTTGAAGATCCGCCATGCTTGACAGCTTCATCAATCACAAGCTTGACTGCTTTATACAATGAGAGTTGTTTCTTGAGTGAAATATTTTTTGCTTTTGCAAAAGGATTGATTTGAGCTTCCCAAAGCGCGTCATTTGCATATATATTTCCGATACCTGCCACGAGGTCTTGATCAAGAAGAACTGTTTTAATATCTCTCGATTGAGTAGAAACTTGCTCGATAAAATAATCTTTGGTAAACGAAGCGGACAATATATCCTTGCCCTGAGTGATCTCAGGCATGTCTGTGACTTTGACCCAGCCAAAGGTCCGTGGATCATTGAAATAGAGATATGAACCATCGGTGAACTCAAATGTCACACGAGTATGCTCAGTTGGGATAAAAGAGAGTCGACCCGACATCTTGAGATGGATATTGATGTATCGAGTTACAACCCCTTCAGTCTGCTTCGCAGCCAGCTTCCCCAAGGAAGCATTATGTGCATGATCCTTCCCATCGGGAAGGGGGACCGCATTTGTCGCGGTGGAAGGGGTTTTTAGATGCCAGTGCATGATTTTGCCGTGACGGGTCAGATTCATTATCTGGTAACCCGCTAAAGTGAGTGGGTCACCGATGAACTGCTTAGCTTTCAATACTCGAATCTGACTAATCGTTTTGCCAATCAAAAAGACTTCTAGTGATTTGCGAATTGTTTCAACTTCAGGTAGTTCAGGCATAACAAAATAGAATATCAGGGGCACGATGCTCAATGAGAGTTCGGATGGATGGTAGAACCTATATATGAGGTAGTCTTTGTCATAAATGTGTTTTCATTACACATTTGTGCAAATACATATCCATTAGTGATCATCCTTGACTTATCATCTTCCGAAAGACTCTCATATTGTTTCACGGCTTTGGTCATAGCATCGGCTGTAAGCTCTAAGTACTGTATACCGCGCTCGAGATGGGTCACTGTTTCTTTGACACCGCCAGAAGCATAGGCAATCACTGGGACGCCATGAGCCATTGCCTCTACTGGCACCATACCAAAGTCCTCATCAACTGATGCATAAAGAAATGCTCCAGCTCCTTTGTACAATCGCTCAAACTCATCATCAGTCACATGACCTTTGAAAGATATGGTTGGTCCGGCAATCGATCGAAGGTATGACTCTTGATTTCCCGTTCCGACCACGATGAGTTGCTTCTTTAGCTTATTACAGACTTGGATGATGAGATCAATGTGTTTGGTCGGTGCAAGACGTGAGATGGTGAGAAAATAAGTTCCAGTAGCCAGTCTTTGGTTGATAGAGTCCTGAGTATTCTTTGGCACGTGATTTTTGATGCTTGGAATTTGAATTGGCGGATGTATCACGACCCCATCCCGCCGATAGAACTTGAGTGAGCGTTGTCTGATCTCCTCGGAATTGAAGATAAAAGTATCAATAGTTTGGCTCGACTCATAGTCATACATGCGAAGGAAATGGTTGACTATCCTAGCATATATTCGCACGAATAAATATTTTTTAAGTGCACTTTCATCATAGCCATACAGGTAGCGAGGTGGAGTGTGAAGGTAGCAAATGTATTTAGTTGAGAGTTGAGAGTCGAGAGTTGATAACTTATTTTTTTTATGCAAACTTACCCCCTTTGCCATGCCCCACGAGCTACTACAGACGACCAGATCGTACAGAGACAGATCAAAGGATCGCCATATCCACGGAAGCAAAAATCGAAGTGGAGAGTATAGTCTGCTGAAAAAAGGGATAAATCGAGCGCGACTTTGGATGATTTTCCAATTCTCAAACTTTTTCCAATGCATGCCCAGTTTATTTCTATCTACAAAAGACACATATATATCAGCATCGGGATAGATTTTCTTGAGTGAGATCAACACGCGCTCTGCGCCCCCAAACTCCGCGAGTTGATCGTGTACTAGTGCAACTTTCATATCGCTATTATACGCTCCAGAAGCTCTGGAAATTCACGATATTTTTCGCCCATTGTACTCACACTGAAGTGTTTTTGGTGAGGGATGATGATTAGCACGCCACCGGTTTTTGTGGTGAGATAGGAAGCATGGGTGAGCGGACAAAAGGGATCATCTTCAGAGTGTATGAAAGTCAGCTTCTTGCAGTGCTTTCGGAT
>CAZJWN010000001.1:0-392 GCA_964550105.1 uncultured Gammaproteobacteria bacterium | reverse complement strand
TACTGAAAATAACTCTTCGTTTGGTTTCCATTTGAGGAAATCATTGTCTTTGAATGCTCCTACAAGAAATACCGCTCGTATTTCGACAGATAGATGGGGGAGCAGATGAAGTATTTCGACAGCACCAGAGGAGTGACCGATAAGGATGGTTTCCGAGTTAAACTCAAATGACATGGATCTTCTCCTACCTGAGGATGAATGGGCAAGGAGGTACTCGTTGTACCTCGTGGGATTTGGTTTGTCGGCATGTGGCAAATCTGGGAGCCAGACACGGTACCCCTGTTTCTCAAGTTCGTTCTTTAACCATGGAAACCAATTGTCTTTCGAGTTGCTTGCAGTGCCGTGGAGGATCAGTGCATTTTTCATGACAATTGATTATACTTGCTCAACTT